>JALYWD010000275.1 GCA_030852885.1 Chloroflexota bacterium
TCGGCGAGCTGCGGGTAGGTCTTGCCGCCGAACCAGACATCCAGCAGGCGACCCCAGAGCGCGGTGAAGCGCTCGATCGCACCCGCCAGGCGGCTGGACTCCCAGGCGCGTACGGTCGGCGGCGGCCAGTCGCTGAGGCGAGGCGGCGGCCAGTTGTCAGGATCGAAGCCGGGGACATCACCCATCCCAAGCGGCTCGGCGCCGGGCCAGCGCACCACGGCGAAGCGGGGCGGCGCGTAGAGGCCGCGCTGCCGGGCATCGATCGCCAGGATCGGCAGCGGCACGGCCACCGCGTCGCGGTAGGCCGGAATCGGCGCCGGGTATTGCGGCAGGGAGCCCGGGTGCAGCGGCCCCTCCTGCTTCGCCAACTCCAGGCCGGCGCGCATGGCGCGCTCCACACGCGCGGCGGCGGGATCAGCGTTGCGCTGGGTCACCTCGTGATAGCTGCCGACCAGGAAGTGGATCACCGCCTGCTCGCCGCCCGGCGCGCGCAGCAGCATCCGCTTCTGGGTGCTGGGGATGCCCGGGATAAAGGCCGTGCCTTCCACCTGCCAGGCGCCCCGCCGAGGTGGCCAGGCAGCAACGTAAGCGGCCTCCTCGCCCTGGCTATCGACGCGAATGCTGTCGATCTCGCGCGGTGGGAACATGCCGGCGTCAGGCACTGGCCGGGCCCGCCTGCGGCTCATCGTCCGGGCTCAATGGTGGTTGGGCCGAGAGCGGCACCCCCGCCTGCGCGCGCCGGTTCGCCTCCCCCAGGTTTTGCAGCACCGCCAGTTGGCGCAGAAAGGTCTCGGCATCAGGGATATCGAGGCGGGTACGCATCTCGCGCGTCAGGCGCATCATGCCAGCGTCCGGATCGTAGATGAAGCCGAAGCGTTCCTGCTCATCGTTCGGCACCACCTTCGCCACCTCGGGAAAATCGATCTCCAGGCGCTGCTCCAGCGCGGGGTCCCCTTCGAAGGTGCGGATCAGCGCTGGCGGCTTCTTCTGCGGCAGGGAGGACCACTCCCACTTCTCCCCCCCGGCAGAGTCCACCAGTTCAACATGGAAGAGGCGGCCAAATCCGCCCGGCGCATTGCTCACACGCCCAACCGCAATCTGGCCGTTGTACCGCCCGTCCACCCGCGCCTCCTCGACATCCGCCGTTCCCTCAGTGGCGGCGGCCAGCGGATCGAGACGCGCCTGCATATCCGCCTTGGCGCGGCGGTTGAACACGGCGGCCAGGTAGGCCGTACCCGCCAGCGAAATAAGTACGATGGCGCACATCGCGAGCGCGGTCGCGAGATAGGGATTCACGCGGGCACAGACCTCCGGGATACACGGCTCGCATCACACTGCCGGAAACCGTACCTCATTGTGAGGGGGAGACGCGCTGCGGCGCTTTGGGGGAGACGGCCTGCGGGCCTTGGGGAGTAAGGGAATAAGGAATGACGATGATCGCAACTCCTCATTCCCTTATTCCCTTATTCCCTGAGCGAAGCGTCTCCCCCAAAGCGCCGCAGCGCGTCTCCCCCTACACTAGCGCCCGGCGCGGGCATCTCGCCCGCGTTTCGCGTGCAAGGAATCAAGCGGCATGCGGTTGCCGGGCGGCGTTCCGCTAACGTGGCACCTGGGGCTGGGGCGAGAGATCGGCTTCATCTTCTGGGGCATGATCATGGTCGAGGCGTCGTTTGGCGCCTACGTCGGCATCTGGCCCCTCTGGATCGAGGCGCTCGGCGCGCCGATTACCGTCGTTGGCTTCGTGCTCGGCTCCTCCGGCATCCTGCGCCTCTTTTTCATGGCCCCCAGCGCCAGCCTGGCGGACCGCTTCAATCCCACCCGCCTGATCGTGCTCGTGCGCCTGGCCGCTGCCATCGGCTTGATCAGCGCCGGCCTGGCCATGCACTGGACGCAGCTCGTGCCCATGATCATCGGCGGAGCGCTGGGGGATGTGGCCTTCCCCCTGGTCCAGGCGCAACTGGCGCGCCTGGCCGGGGATCAGCGAGTGCGGGCCTTCACGCTCGTCTTCAATGTTGGCCCGGCGGTTGCGTTCGGCATCGCGCCGTTGCTCTCAGCCGGGCTGATCGCGCTTTACGGCATGCGGGCCGCGTTCATCTTCGCCGGGGTCTGCTCATTGCTCTCCGTCTTCATGCTGAGCCGTATCCCCTCGCCCCCGCGTGAAGATGCCGCCACGCGCCAGCGCTCCTCGTATCGCGAAGCCCTGGCGCAGCCGACCGTGAAGCCGCTGATCACCATGCAGTTCGCCGTGATTTTTGCGCTGGGCCTGGGCATCTCCTTGCTGGCCACCTTCCTGGCGGATCAGCGCGGCATTTCGCCCGCCATCGTGGCCGTGCTGGGCGGCGTCGGCTCTGCCGGGGCGGTGGTCTTTGGGCTGGTCATCGCCCGCAGTACGTTCCTGCAGAAGAACCCCATGACGGGCGTGGTTATCGGCATGCTGATGGTGATGGCGGCGCTGGCGGTGATTCTCTCGACGCACATGGTCTGGCTGATTGCCCTGGCGTTCATCGGGCGCGGCGGGCTGTGGAGCGCCTGGGGCCTCTTCGGCGCCGCCCTGAGCGAGGTCGTGGAGGATGACCGTGTGCGGCCACGCGTCTTCACGCTGAGCGAGATGCTGGCCGGCAGCGGGTTTTCCACCTCGCCCATCGTCTCCGGCCAGTTGTACGCCATCCGCCCGGAGCTGCCGCTGCTGGCCAGCATGGGCCTGAGTGCACTGCTCATCCCGGTCATCCTCGTGGCCCAGCGCCGCATCCGTCCCCGCACCACGCCGAAAGATGTGGTGATCGGCGAAGCGATGGTGGAGCCGGAGGCGGCGTAGGGCACTCTCCAGCCTGCCGCGCCCTACAATCGGCCGTAGCCGGTAGCATCTCCTCTGGTGCCAGGTGCGCCGCGTCCACGACGTGCCTCAGCGGTGCGGCTGCGGGAAGCTGACAGGTTACGTGCGGTTTCAGTCGACGAGATTCTTCGCCTGCAGGCTCAGAATGACATGCAAGCGGGGTGCGAACCTGACGCCTGCGCGTAGCCGGAGCACTCAGAGACGCAAGGAATATATGGATGCCCGACCTCCGCGTAACCATTCCCGATACGCTTATGGTCGCCCTGCAGGAACGTGCGGCTCGCACCGGTGAATCACCCACGGAGATCATCATCTCCGCACTGGCGGATGCCCTGGAGGTGGAGCGCCCAACCCTCTTCCAGGTCTCGAACTCGACTGCGCTCACGCAGGGGGTCTTCGACGGCGCGGTGACGATCCGCGAGCTCAAGGAGCATGGCGATTTCGGCCTGGGTACGTTCGATGGCCTCGA
>JALYWD010000308.1 GCA_030852885.1 Chloroflexota bacterium
CGCGCCGCTACAAGATCATCGCGCGCCGCGGCTCATATCACGGCATGACCTACGGCGCCATGAGCCTCACAGCCAGTCGCAATGAGAACTGGTTTGGGCCGTTCATGTACGGCGTCTCCCACGTGCCACACCCGAACCGCTACCGCTCCGACTTCGGTCTCGAGGGCGAGGCAGCCGATATCGCTGCGGCGAAATACGTAGAGCAGGAGATCATCAACCAGGGGCCAGAAACCGTTGCCGCCGTCATCGGCGAGCCGATCTCCTCTGCTGCCGGCCTCCACGTGCCATCGCCGAAGTACTGGCAAATGCTGCGTGAGATCTGCGACCGCCACGGCGTTCTGCTCATCGCGGATGAGGTTATCAACGGCTTTGGCCGCACCGGCACCATGTTCGCGACCGAGCAGTTTGGCTTCGTGCCGGACATCATGACCATGGCCAAGGGCCTCTCCTCCGGGTACGCACCGATTGCCGCCACTATCGTGCGGGAGTCGGTGTATGACGTCTTCAAGGAGAACAAGGAGGCGGTCATGGGCCACCTGCTCACCTTTGGTGGGCACCCTGCCGCCTGTGCCGCTGCGATCAAGAACATCGAAATCTTCGAGGAAGAGGGTCTTGTGCAGCAGAGCGCCGAGAAGGGCGCATACCTCAAGAAGCAACTGGAAGAGCTACGCGCCCACCCGACGGTCGGCGACGTGCGTGGAGTCGGCCTCTACTGCGCCATCGATCTCGTCAAGAACAAGGAGACGAAGGAGCAGTTCTCGAAGGGCAATTCCTTCACCGCGCAACTCAATCAGGAAGTCATGAGCCGCGGCCTGATCACGCGCATCTGGGATGTCGTCCACTTCGCGCCGCCGCTGGTTGCCACCACCGACGAGATCGACCGCATGGTTGCAATCGTCGACGAGGCCTTGACCATCGCCGAGCGCGACAACGCATCCGAAATCGTCGCCTAACGAACCTGGCAGAGGGGCGGCGGCCATGTGGCCGTCGCCCCTTTGTGTTATCTCCCCTGCCGTTGGTCGTGGCAATAGCGGCAGAAGACCGGCCGGTCCAGCCGGGGCTTGAACGGCAGGCGGATTGGGCGTCGGCACGCGGCGCACTCAGCATCGTAGACACGGCCGCCGCCATCGTCCGGACCGACTGCGGCTGGTTGCCCCATTCGCATCGAACCATCGCGGAGGTTTTCCAGCACGGCGGCATTGCGTTCCGCCCGTCGCAGCGCACGGCACTCCGGGCAGCGGGCTGAAAGCGGCATCCCGGTCCCGCGGCGGGCTGCCTCCTCGCCGGGTTCGCGCTCGAAGAGTTGTCCGCAGTCAACGCAGATTGGCAGGCTCTGGCCCGTAGACTGGTCGAAGTGAAGGGGCTGGCTCATGGCAGTTGCCGGTTCCGCCTGTCGCCTGTCTGGTGCATCACATCATGATAGCCGCACGCGCTGCGCCGATCCTGGCGATCTTCGGTCCCGGCAATGGTCAAGCATCGAGTGGTTGAAGCATCATTAGCGGCCTGTGAATTGTCGCAGGGAGGACCATTCGCCAGTCGATCTCCACAATCCTCCCTGCTTGTAGAACGAGGTTTCCGTGGCTCTGCAGACTCCGTCCCGCCCTTCTGGCGATGTCCCCACCCGAAATCAGATCGCCCTGGAAGACACCTGGGACCTGACCACCCTCTATCCGACCGATGCCGATTGGGAGCGCGACCTGGCGCGCATCTCCGAACTCCTGAACGCGGTTACTGGCCATGCCGGACGCCTGGGCGAGTCCCCTGCCAGTCTCAGGCAAGCGATTGACGACATGATGGCCCTGCACTCCACACTCGAGCGGGTGCGCGTTTACGCGTCGCTGCGCAAGGATGAGGACACAACCAATCCAGATGCACTCTCGCGCAACGAGCGCTCCGTTGCAGCCGCCATCGAGACAGGGCAAGCCCTGGCGTTTTTCGAGCCGGAGCTGCTGGCCCTGGACGTAGCCGCGTTCGACGCCTTGCGCGCAGCGCCTGACCTCGAGCCCTATCACCACATGCTCGATGACCTGGCCCGGCAGCGGCCACATGTCCGCTCGCTTGAAGTCGAGCAACTCCTCGCGCAGAGCGCGGACGTCGCTCGCGGCGCCTCCGACTCGTTCGGCGCGCTGGACAATGCCGACCTCCGCTTCGGCCTCGTCACGGACGAAAACGGGAACGAGCTCGAACTGACCAAGGCGCGTCACGGGCTGCTTTTGCGCTCGCATGATCGTGCCACGCGGCAGCGTTCGTATGAAGCGTTCACGAAGAGCTACCTCGACCACAGGCACACGCTGGCCGCGATGCACAGTTCGTCCGTGCGGAGCGATGTCTTCTATGCGCGAGCTCGCAACCACTCGACGGCACGCGAGGCGGCACTCTTCTCCAACAATGTCCCGACCACCGTCTATGACACGCTGATTGCTTCCGTACGTGGCGCCAGCCCGGTGTTCGCCCGCTACCTCGACCTGCGGCGCAAGCTGCTTGGCCTGACTGACCTTGCGGCATACGATCTGCTGGTGCCACTTTCGCCCGAGCCCGAAGCGCGATACGAATACCGCGCGGGCGTCGATGAGGTCCTGGGTGGCCTGAGCCTGCTTGGGGAAGATTACGTCGAGCAGCTCAAGGCCGGTTTCGACCAGCGCTGGGTCGACGTGCATGAGACGCGCGGCAAGCGTTCAGGCGCGTACTCCTCGGGAGCGTACGGCGCGCCGCCGGTCATCCTCATGAACTGGAACGGCACCATGAACGACGTGTTCACGTTGGCGCATGAAGCTGGACACGCCATGCACAGCTTCCTCGCCGACGAGAATTTGCCGTTCCACGAAGCTGGCTACCCAATCTTCCTCGCCGAGATTGCCTCGACCGTGAACGAGGTGCTGCTGACCTGGAGCCTACTCGATGCCCTCCCGGCAGAGGATGCCGCCGGGCGCTTCGCCATCCTCGACCGCTTCGCCGAGGCCTTCTACGGCACGGTGGTGCGACAGACGATGTTCGCCGAATACGAACAGCAGGTCCACGCCCTGGTGGAAGCCGGCGAGCCGCTGACGCTCGATCGCCTGAACCAGATTTACGGCGATCTCTACGCGGACTACACGCCTGGCGTCCTGATTGACGAGGGCGTGCGCATCAACTGGGGCCGCATTCCCCATTTCTACCGCGCGTTTTACGTCTACCAGTACGCCACCGGTCTTAGCGCCGCAATTGCGCTTGCCACCGCAATCCGGGACGAGGGAGAACCAGCCCGGGAGCGGTATCTGCGGCTGCTGTCCTCAGGCGGGAAGGACTACCCGCTCAATTTGCTGAAGGAAGCGGGCGTTGATCTCACCACCCCGGAGCCCATCGAGGCTGCATTGGCGGAGTTCGAACGCGTTGTAACGGAGATGGAGCAGATCGTCGCCAGCGGTCAGTTGCAACCCGTGGCGTAGATCCACACGAAAGCGGGTCCAATGCACAGGTTGCGTCGGACCCGCTTCACGTCTGGCACGATTACCCGGCGCGCAGGGCACTCCGGCCCGGGTAGATAGCGCCGTCGCCGAGTTCCTCCTCGATTGCCAGGAGCCGGTTGTACTTGGCAACCCGGTCTACCCGCGACGGAGCGCCAGTCTTGATCTGCCCGGCATTGGTCGCAACAGCCAGGTCGGCGATAAAGGTGTCCCCCGTCTCGCCGCTGCGGTGCGAGATCACCGCGCGCAAGCCATTGCGTTGCGCCAGGTTGATCGCATCGAGCGTCTCGGTCAGGGTGCCGATCTGGTTCAACTTGACCAGGATCGCGTTGGCCGCCTTCTCGGCGATCCCTCGGGCCAGGCGTGTCGGGTTCGTCACGAACAGGTCATCACCAACCAGTTGCACGCGGTCGCCGATCTTCGCTTCCAGGGCGCTCCAGGTCGCCCAGTCATCCTCAGCCAGGCCATCTTCGATGGAGGCGATGGGGTATCGCTCCGTCCATTCAGCGTAGAAGTCGACCATTTCGGCGCCCGTGAGTGTGCGCCCCTCGCCCTTGAGGACGTAGTTGCCATCCTCGAAGAATTCGGTCGAGGCCGGATCCAGCGCGATCACCAGGTCTCGGCCTGGCTCATACCCCGCTTTCGTGATTGCCTCCAGGACGGCATCCAGCGCGGCCTCATTTGAAGGCAAGCTCGGCCCGTAGCCGCCTTCGTCGCCAACGAGGGTGGCGGCGCCCATCTTCTTCAGCACGCCCTTCAACGTGTGAAAGACTTCCGTCCCCCAGCGCAGGCCTTCGGCAAAGCTTGGTGCGCCGACCGGCATGACCATGAACTCCTGCATATCGACGCTGGAGCCTGAGGCATGCTTGCCACCGTTCAGGATGTTCATCATCGGGACCGGCAGGGTGCGCGCGCCGGGACCTCCGAGGTAGCGGTAAAGTGGCTGGTTGGATGCTTGCGCCGCTGCACGCGCCACTGCGAGGGAGACTCCAAGGAGGGCATTCGCGCCGAGCCGACCCTTGTTCTGCGTGCCGTCCAGCTCGATCATGGCCTGGTCCACACCCACCTGATCGAACGCGTCCAGCCCGAGAACTGCTTCGGTGATCTCCTCGTTGACATGGCGCACCGCGTTGCGAACACCCTTGCCGCCGTATCGGTTCGGGTCGTCGTCGCGCAGTTCAACTGCTTCGTGAGCGCCCGTTGATGCCCCGGACGGCACGCCAGCGACGCCTGTTTCACCGCTGGCCAGGATGACTTCCACCTCCAGGGTCGGGTTGCCGCGAGAGTCCAGGATCTCGCGCCCCCAGATTGCCTCAATTGTTGAGTACACCTATGCCTCCGCCTCCACGCGCCAAAGTCCGGGCCGCAGCCCGGCTCACTCCCAGCTAGCGAGTATACGGCGCGGTGGTCAACATTCCTGAAGGCACGGCTATACTCCTGCGCGACAATTCGTGAGTGGCAATGACGGAGACAAGTACCGCTGCCGCGCCGAACAGGGACGGAGGCCGTGACTGGAAGCTTCCGGGGTGGCGCAGTGGGAAATTCCCTCCCGAGCCGGGCGGTGAAGGCAGCATGTTGGTAGTCGCTCTCCCTGGCCAGGGATAACAGGCCACTCAAGCGCGCTGGCTCCGCCAGCGAAGCAGGGTGGTACCGCGTGGAGACCCCTCGTCCCTGCCGAGGGGTTTTTTCATGCCCGAAAGGTGCAACGGAACCGTATATGACAACGACTGACGCGCAATCCCAGCTAGATGACATGCGTGAGCGAGCCTTGCGAGACCTTGAGGCAGCGCAATCCCTGGAAGAGGTCACCGCCTGGGAGCGCAATTTTCTCGGGGCAAAGGGCGAGTTGACCCTCTTTCTGCGCGGACTGGCGTCTCTCCCCCAGGACCAGCGGCCCGTAGCCGGGCGGAGTGGTAACGCGCTCAAGTCCGAACTGACGGCAGCCTGGCAGGCAAGGCATGAGGCAGCATCGGCAGCCTCGCTCGATCAACGACTAGCCTCCGACGGCGTCGATGTCACCTTGCCGGGCCGCACGCAGCCACTTGGGGCTGCCCATCCCGTCTCGCAGATGATCGAGGAGCTGAGCGATATCTTCGCGTTGCTCGGGTTTGAAACGGCGTTTGGCCCAGAGGTCGAGAGCGGGTTCTACAACTTCGACCAGTTGAACATCCCGAACGACCACCCGGCGCGCGATGTCTGGGATACGATCCATGTGGATCTGCCCGGCGAGGTCGTCCTTCGCACGCACACCTCACCCATGCAGGCGCGCATCATGGAGAAGACCGCGCCCCCAGTGCGCGTGATCGTGCCTGGGCGCGTCTACCGGTACGAGGCTCAGGATGCCTCCCACGAGTGGATGTTTCATCAACTCGAGGGGCTGGCCGTGGACCGCAACATCACCATGGCAGACCTGAAGGGCACCCTGGCGGAACTGGCGCGGCAGCTCTTCGGCGCTGAACGCCGCATCCGATTCCGCTGTGACTTTTTCCCGTTCGTTGAGCCGGGCGTCGACTTCGCGGTCGATTGCGCCATCTGCGGCGGCAAAGGCTGCCGCGTGTGCAAGCAGTCGGGTTGGCTGGAAATGGGCGGCGCGGGAATGGTCCATCCGAACGTCCTGCGCGCCGTGGGTTACGACCCTGCGCAGGTCAGCGGTTTCGCCTTTGGCCTCGGCGTCGAACGACTGGTCATGATGCGATCCGGCGTGGACGACCTGCGCGCCTTTGCCAACAACGATCTGCGATTTCTGCGTCAGTTCGCCAGTGCTGCCTGAGCGCGCCCCAGACTGAGGATATCCCGATGAAAGTACCCATGCGCTGGCTGCGCGAATTCGTTGATACCGGGCTTCCGGCCAAAGAGCTCGCCCACCGGCTGACGATGGCGGGCCTCGAAGCCGAAAAAGTGGAAACCATTGGCGATGGCTGGCAAAACGTCTTCGTCGGCCATGTTGACACGGTCGAGCGTCATCCCGACGCGGACCGGCTCGTCCTGGCGACCGTCACGGCAGGGGAGCACCACCTGACCGTCGTGACCGGCGCCCCAAACATTGCCGCTGGCCAGGTCGTGCCACTGGCGTTGGCGGGTGCGCGGCTGATCGACGGACATTCCGAAGGCCAGGTCTACAAGACGCTTAAGCCGGGTGTGATTCGCGGCGTGCGCTCGGAAGGCATGGTCTGCTCCGAAAAGGAACTCGGACTGTCGGACGAGCATGAAGGCATTATGGTCCTCGAGGCGGCCGCTCCGGTCGGAGCGCCTCTGGCCGATTGGCTCGGCGACACGGTCATCGAGTTTGAAATCACGCCCAACCTGGTCCATGCGTTCTCCGTCCACGGGATCGCCCGTGAGGCCGCCGCGATCACGGCGCACGACGTGACGCTGCCTCCCCTTTACAACCTGGCGCAGGCTCCACATGGCGCATCCGATCTCGTCACTATCGAGGCTGACGATCTCTGCCCGCGCTACGCCGCGGTGGTCTTTGACGGCGTCGCCATCGGTCCCTCACCGGCCTGGCTGCAGCGGCGGCTCAACGCGGCAGGGGTGCGCCCGATCAACAACATCGTCGATGTGACGAACTACGTGATGCTGGAGTTCGGGCAGCCGCTCCATGCCTTCGATGCTGACAAACTCCGTGGTGACCGCATCGTGGTGCGGCGCGCGCGGGCAGGTGAAACCCTGGAGACCATCGACCACATTGAACGCCCCCTCAGCCCGGACATGCTCGTCATCGCGGACGCGGAGAGCGCCGTCGCCGTGGCTGGCGTCATGGGCGGCGTGGAGAGCGAGACCTCCGACGCATCGACCCGCATCCTGCTGGAAGCCGCGAACTTCGATATGAAGTCGGTCCGGCGCACAGCGCGTGCGCTGAAGATGCGCAGTGACGCCTCTGCTCGCTATGAACGCGGCATTGATCCCAACCAGGTGAGTGACGCGGTCGCCCGCGCCGTTCAGCTTATCCTCGAACTGTCTCCGGGCGCGTCCGTGACCGCGTTTTCTGACGCTTACCCTCACCCGCGAGCGCCCCAGGCGCTCTCCGTGCCGTTTGGAGAAATCGAGCGCTTACTCGGTGTACGCATTCCTCCGCAGGACGTGCAAGCAGTTCTGGAACGCCTCGGCTTCTCCCCCAGGGTCACAGAAGACACCATCGATGTCCTGGTGCCGACGTGGCGTAGCGACGTCACCATGGCCGCCGACATTGTGGAAGAAGTGGCTCGCATCGTCGGCTACGAGACGCTTCCCGAGACGTTACCTACCGGTGAGACGCCGCCGGTGCGCCGCGACGCGATGTTCCTCTTCCAGCAGAAGGCGCGACGCACCCTGGCCGGGCTCGGCTTCTGGGAGACGATCTCCTACGTCACCGTTGGCGCAGGTGACCTGCTCAAGTTGAGCGAGGCAGGCACCCTCACCCCAGGGGTTAACCCGATCCCCGTCGAAACAGCGGTTCGGCTGCGCAATCCCATGCAGGCTGAGCGCGATCTGTTGCGCCCGACACTGCTGCCGAGCGTAGTCGAAACGGCCGCTCGCAATTTGAAGCATCAGCGCTCGGTGCGGCTCTTCGAAATTGCGCGCGTCTACCTGCCATCGGACGCCGGGCTGCCCAGCGAAGCCGCCACCCTCGCTCTGGTGCTGGCTGGAAAGCGCGATGAGCTCGACCGCTTTGCCGATGCCACGGCGGAACTCGATTTCTTCGACGCCAAGGGCGCGATTGAAACGCTGCTGGAGCGGCTGGGTGTTCGCGATGCGACCTTCCGCGCGATCTCGCTGCCCGCCTTCCATCCAGGCCGAACTGCTGGCGTTTATCTTGCTGACACGCTTGTTGGAGTCGTTGGCGAGCTACGACCCGACCGGGCGCTCGCCTTCGACATTGAAGCATCACGCGTGGCTATTGCCGAGATTGATCTGGAGGCCCTGCTGACTGCGGCAAAGCCAATTCCAAGCGGCATCACGAGCCCGCGCTTCCTGCCGGTGGAGCAAGACTTCGCGGTGGTCGTCAACGAAACCGTACCGGCCAGTGACGTTCTGGCGGCACTGCGGTCTGGCGCGGGCCCGCTGGCGTCTGGCTTCGAACTCTTCGATGTCTACCGAGGTCCGCAGCTCGGCGAGGGCCGCAAGAGCCTCGCCTACCGCATCGCATTCACCGCGCCGAACCGGGCACTCACCGATGCAGAACTCGGCAAAGTCCGTGAGAAAATTGGCAAGACCCTGCGCCAGATGGTGCAGGGGGAACTAAGAGCGTAGGAAGTCGCACGAATATGACAGTCACCGACACAGCGACTGATATCAGCGCTACCGCATTACCCCGGCTTATCGACGACGTAGACGAAGCCCGGCGTCTGCTGTCCCGGCGATGTGGCTTCGAAGAGACTAAGCTTTCACCAAAGATGCAGGACGGCATCCGGCGCGTCTTCGGTGAAGATCTTTCCGCCGACGAAACAGTGGCACGCATCCTTGAAGATGTGCGGCAGGAAGGCGATGCCGCAGTCCGCGAATACTCCCTCGCCTTCCAGGGGATGCTTCCAGCGAATCTGGAGGTGCCCCGCAACGCCTGGAAGAAAGCCCTCGAAGCGCTCGATCCCGAGCTTCAGGACGCGCTCCGGCTCTCCGCCACGCAGATCGAGGCCTTCCACCGCAAGCAGTTGCGTACATCCTGGATGGACTACAGCGCGGAAGGCGCGTTGGGCCAGATTGTGCGACCGTTGGAGCGCGTCGGTATCTACACACCAGGCGGCACTGCGGTTTACCCATCGTCGCTCCTGATGACAGCGATTCCCGCCCGCGTGGCCGGAGTCAGCGAGATCATCGTCTGTTCGCCGTCTGGTCCAGACGGCAAGGTCTCGCCGCTCGTCCTGGCGGCGGCCGAGGTGGCCAATGTGGACCGCCTGTTCGCGGTGGGCGGAGCGCAGGCCATTGGGGCGATGGCCTACGGCACAGAAACCATTCCCCATGTCGACAAGATCCTGGGTCCGGGCAATATCTTCGTCGTCCTCGCCAAGCAGCGGGTCTACGGCATCGTCGATATCGACCAACTACCTGGCCCCACCGAGACGCTCCTGGTCGCCGATGAGTCGGCCAACCCGACGCTGGCGGCTGCGGACATGCTGGCGCAGGCCGAGCACGACCCCATGGCAACGGCCATACTCATCACGTCCAGTCCAATGCTGGCGCACGCCGTGCTGGACGAACTGCCGGGGCAACTCGCGGAGCTGGAGCGGGCAGAAATCGCCGGCCAGTCACTGGCAGCCAACGGGCTGATCGTGATCACGCCCGACACCGAAACGGCGATCAACCTGGCCAACGCCTATGCACCAGAGCATCTTTGCCTGCTCCTGAGTGACCCCTGGTCAGTCGTGCCACAGGTGCGCAATGCGGGTGGCATCTTCATTGGCGAGGACAGCCCCGAGGCGATTGGCGACTACACGGCGGGCCCGAGCCACGTCATGCCGACGGGCGGGACCGCGCGTTTCTCCTCGCCGATCAACGTCGCCGAATTCACCAAGGTCATCAGCATCGCCGCGCTCAATCACGCCGCGCTACGCCGGCTCGGCCCGGCCACGGCACGCTTCGCCCGGGCCGAGGGCTTGACCGCCCACGCCCGCGCTGTCGAGCGCCGTCTTGAAGCACTGGCTAGCGACGAAGACGACTAGGAGCTGGCCAGTTCGCGCAGCACGGCCACCACGCGATCTTCGACCGTGAGGCCGGGATCGCGCGGGGCCCGGCCCAGCGCACCATGCGCCTCAGCCGTGGTGTACCCAAGCGAACGCAGGGCGGCCAGCACCTCCGCGTCTTCCCGCGACGGCTGCGCGACCCCGCCGACCGCCGTTGCCGCCGGCACGAGCTTGCCGCGGAGTTCCAGGATGAGGCGGGCGGCTGTCTTGCGGCCAACACCTGGGACCGTGGCCAGGAGTTCGGCATTCTCGGCGTTGATCGCCAGCTCCAGCGCATCCGGCCGCACGCGCGAGAGAATCGCCAGCGCCAACTTCGGTCCCACACCGGAAACACCAATCAAGGTGTTGAAGAGGCGCAGTTCGACATCGGTCGCAAACCCGAACAGGGTCATCTGGTCTTCACGCACGTAAAGTTGCGTCAGGAGGCGCACCTCGTCGCCGGTGGACCCAATATCCCCGAGGGTGCTGGACGACGTGTTGACGCGATAGATCACCCCCTGGACATCGACCAGGACGGCGTCTTCGAACTTCTGAAAGATGGCGCCCCGTAGCCCGGCAATCATGACATTTTGCTCCGCATCGTCAGTCAATCTCTGGCAAGTGATATACGCGCGCCGCATTTTCTGCCAGTACGCGCACTGTCTCGTGCTCAGTCAGGTTTGCGTCCCGCAGCGTGCGGCGGAGAAAGCGTCCCATCCCGAGGACCGGGTGATCGCTCCCCCACAGGACTCGCTCAGGTCCCACCACGTCGAGCACCGCGCGAAAGACGGCTGGTCGGTAAAGATAGGTGGAGGCGGCGGTGTCATACAGCACGTTGGCGGTCATGGCCGCAACTTCCGGCATCAGTTCATAGAATGGCAGCCCACCGCCCCAATGCGCAAAGACGATTGTGAGGTCCTGATGCGCTGCCACAAACGGCAGCAACCGCTCCGGAGTCGCTGTACCTTTCCCTGGGTAGTGGTGCCCCAGGGGCTCGGACGCGTGCAGCATGACCGGGCGGTTCGCTTTCCGGAGCACCGCTGCCACATCCGAAAAGAGCGAGGGATCCTCCAGCGAAAAACCCTGCGCGTCGGCATTCAGCTCGCCGATGCCGGAGGCCCTGAGCGCAAGGCACCGCTCCGCCTCGACGGCGGCGCCTGGTTCGGCCGGGTTCACGATGCCGAGCCAGGCCAGGCGCCCAGCACTCTCGCGGCTGGCCTCGGCCAGGTAGTCATTATGCTCACGGCAATGGGCAGGATCACGCCACGGCCAGCCACACATGACCGCCTGGGAGACTCCCGCTTCGTCCATGGTGACCAGAAGTTGCTGCGCACCGATCATGAGGGCGGCCGGCGCTTCGTAGAGCTCGCCGAACCAGCGATCCCGAGCCACGTGGCCTGAGCGGTCGGCAATCCATTGCGGCGGAAAGACATGCGTGTGCGCGTCAATGACCCTCAGTGGGTATCGTGTGGTCACACCCTAGCGCGGGAAGAAGAACAGCACATAGATGGCCAGGACGGTCAGCAGCAACACCAACACGGCAAGCACCGCGGCCAGCGTTGTTCCGGCGAGCCCGCCCGTGCGGTTTTCAGTCGCCTCCAGCACACCAGCCACCGGCACCCGGGTCGGGATGGCAGCAGCCACCACGGCCGTCGCGTTGTCCGTCGTGCCCCGCTCCCTGGCCAGGTCCACCAGCGCTATCGCCGCCGCGTCTGCTTCCTGGGCGCCCAGCAGGCGCTGCATATCGACCTCGTCAACCACCTCGTACAGGCCGTCGCTACAGAGCAGCAGGCGATCTCCGGGAAGCAGCGCCAGTTCGAAGATGTTGGGCAGCCTCGTCTCAAGCCGCTCCCTGGTGCCCAGTGCATGGGTCAACTGGTTGCGGCGTGGGTCTGTCTGCGCCTCCTTCGCGTTGATCCTGCCACTGGCAAGGTCATCCGCAACAACGGTGTGATCTTGGGTAATCTGGGTGACCCCACCCCCGCGCAGCAGGTAGGCCCGGCTGTCGCCGACATTGGCAATCGTGGCGTACTTGCCGTGCAGCACAGCGGCGGTCAGCGTCGTCCCCATGCCTGCTCGCGCCGGATTCTCCAGGCTCGCAGCGTAGATGGCCTCATTCGCCTTGCGGTAGGCGCTCTTCAGGGCTTGCGCCAGGTCGCTTTCTGGAAGCTGGGGGAACGCATCTCGCAGTGTGGTCGCGGCGATCTGGCTTGCGACATCACCTGCGGGCGCCCCGCCCATGCCATCCGCAACGAGGAGGAGGAAATCGTCAGCGGGGACGCCAGCAGACGTGGGCAGCGCCAGCGCCATTGCCACATCCTGGTTTTCCGGCCGCCCTGCGGAATCGCTTTGCGCGGACACGGCTAATCGGAGCGTCTCCGCCAGCGCATCGCTTCCACGGGGCACAACACTCACAGTGAACTCATCCTCGCTCAAATCCGTGACCGGCAGCCGATGGTAGCACGCCCCGGAACCTCGTCCGGTGGGCGTACGTCATGCTGGTGCTAGACTCGCCGGGCAGCCGTGCCGCCGGGCGAAGGAGGCCGTTTGAGTTTCACCCGACGAACTGTCATCAGTGGACTTGCCGTCGCGGCTCTGATCTCATTGGCGGGTTGCAGTAGCGAACCTGAGCCTACACCGGCCCCGGTGAGCGAGACCCCGGAAGAAATCCTGGAAGCCGCAAGCACCCGCCTGGCTGAGACCACCTCGGTCCATTTCGCGCTGAGTGTCGCGGGAGACACCTTCATCGACAGCGGCAAGACGATCCGGCTGCTGGGCGCTGAAGGAGACCTGGTGCGCCCCGACCGGGTCCAGACCACATTCCAGGCTGAGGTCATGGGCCGGGCCGTTTCGCTGCAACTCATTACCATCGGTGAGCAGTCCTGGACCACCAACATCCTGACCGGAGCGTGGGGACCGGCGCCGCTGGAGTTTTCGTACCGGCCGGACATTCTTTTCTCGACCCAGGACGGCATTGGGCCGGTCATGGGCCGCGTCGAGGGCGTCACACGGGCGGCGGATGAGCAAATCGACGGCCACGATGCCTACCATTTGACTGCGGAGGTCGATGAGTCAATCGTCGGGCCGCTCACGTACTACACAATCAAGGGCTCTCCCGTCACCGCCGATCTCTGGATTGATCGCGAAACGCATGATCTCTTGCGCGCCCAATTGGCCGAACCACCGCGTGAGGATGGCAGTGAGCCAGCAGTCTGGACGCTCGATCTTTCCCATCACGGCCAGTCCGTCGAGATCGAGCCGCCCATTTAAATGAACACGTTGCCCCGACTGGAACGCAACTCTGTCGTCGCGGCGCTCCTGGCTGTGCTCCTGGGTGCGCTTGATCTGACCATCATCTCCACCATTCTCCCGGTCATGATCACGGATTTGCGCGTCAACGCGGCGGACATTGACCGTTACGTGTGGGTGGTGAACAGCTACCTCCTGACCTACATCCTGGCCATCCCCGTTTTCGGGCGCGTTTCGGATCTTGTTGGCCGCACGCCCGCGTTTCTGGGCTCTCTCGCGCTCTTCGCGGCAGGCTCCCTCTGGTGTGCCACGGCCAGTGATCTGCCAACCATGATTGCGGGCCGGGCGCTGCAAGGTGCAGGTGGCGGCGCCTTGTTGCCGGTCACCATGGCCCTGATCGGAGATGTGCTTCCAGCCGGTCGGCGCTCGGCGGCGCTTGGCGTGGTCGGAGCAGTTGACACGCTGGGGTGGGTGCTGGGGCCAATTTGGGGGGCTCTGCTTGTTGGCCTGGCCCCAGGAGACCAACCCTGGCGCTGGGCGTTCTGGATCAATATCCCACTGGCCATCGTGGTGGGGACCGTGATCCTGCTTACCACACGTGCTCGGGTGGAGCGGCCGCGAGATTGGCTCAGCCGGCTGGACATTCCCGGGGCGCTCCTGCTGGCTGGCGCGCTGACTGCTTTCAATGTGGGGCTCTCCGCTGGCGGGGAACTCGGAGGGGCAAGTACCGGAGGTCGTGCGCTCGGCGGCTCGCGCAACCCCTTGTCAGAGCATGCCGGAGTTCTCCTTGGCGTGGCTCTGATCCTTGGCGTCCTGTTCGTCCTGCGCCAACGTCAGGCTGCCTACCCGCTGCTGCCGGTCACCCTTTTCCGGGATCCCCTGTTCGCCGCGGCGATCGCCGCGAACTTCCTGGTTGGGGCAGCGCTCATTTCCGCCATGGTCGACGTCCCGGTCGTGACTGCCCTGCTGGTGGACATGAGCGACGTCAGCCGCGTTGCCGCGCTGATGTTGGCCCCGTTTACAGCCTGCATCGCCGTTCTCTCCCTGGCCGGGGGGTACTTCAGCACCCGATTTGGAGCGCGCACCACTGCCGTAGCTGGTTTCCTCCTGGTGACCGCTGGCTACGGCCTACTCTGGATTGGTTTGCGCGGAGGATCGCTCCAGGGCATGGTGCCGGGGTTGATTGTCGCCGGCGCAGGATTTGGCCTGAGCTTCGCTCCAATCGGGGCAACAGCCATCGACGCCGCGCCGGAGATTGACCGGGGCGTGGCGTCTGGCATGACCCTCGTGTTTCGCCTGCTCGGCATGACAACCGGCATCTCATTTCTGACGGCGATCGCGATTCGCCGCCTGCAGGGGCTGGTCGGAGACCTGACCATGGTCGTCCAGGCGCCTGGCGAGAGCACTTCTGATTTCCTCGCGCGCCAAACCACCATGCTCTACGAAACGGTGCTGCCGATCAGTTTGCAGGTGGCGCGGGAATCATTCCTGGTGGCAGGTGTGATCGCGCTGCTCGGCATCATTCCGGCGCTGCGCTTCACGAACGTCGCAAACACGGGGCGGCGGTAGCCGTACAATCGCCAACCTGGCGAGTTCAGGGCACACGAGGGAAACGATGACGCAAACGGTTGTGCTCGGGGTCGACTCCAGCACCCAGTCCACCAAAGTTCTTGCGGTTGATCTTGAATCCGGCGAGATTGTCAGTGAAGGCCGCGCTGCTCATACCGGCCAGGACATCCAGGACCCGCAGGACTGGTGGGTTGCGCTGGCGGCCGCTGTGCAGGAGGCTGTTCCTGCCGGAGCAGAGGTCGCGGCGATCAGCGTCGGTGGGCAGCAGCACGGCATGGTGGCCATGGACGCGGCCAATCGCGTGATCTGCCCGGCGCCGCTCTGGAACAATGTGGACGCCGCCGCGGATGCCGAGCGCCTCAATAGCCTCGCTGACTTTGCGCGAGAAGTCGGAACCTACCTGGTCGCTTCCATCACCATCGCCAAACTGGCTCATCTCGCACGGACTGATCCCGCAACCCTCGCACGGCTGGACGCGGTCGCGCTACCCCACGACTGGCTGAACCTGAAGTTGACCGGGCGCCTGGCGACCGATCGCGGAGAAGCCTCAGGTTCCGGGTGGTGGTCACCCGGCAGCGGCCAGCAGCGGCGCGATCTCCTGTCGCTGGCGATTGGCGATGAGAAGGCTGCCCATATTCGACTGCCCGAGGTCTGTGGGCCGCATGAGGTCATCGGACGACTCTCAGACGAGGCTGCGTCCGCGCTGGGATTGCCAGCGGGCATCCCGGTGGCTCCTGGCACCGGAGACAACATGGCCGCCGCGCTGGGCGTCGGTGCTCGCCCGGGTGAGCTCGTGATCAGCCTGGGAACAAGCGGCACGGCGTTCGCTGTCAGTGAGCACCCGGTCGCCGATGAACAGGGCGAAATCGAGGGCTTCGCGGACGCCACCGGCCGCTATCTGCCGCTGACATGCATGTTGAACTGCACTCGCGTGCTGGACACCACGGCCAGCATGGTCGGCCTGGAGCGTGATGTTGCTCTGGAACTCGCGGGAGCGGCCGCGCCGGGCGCCGATGGCGTCTGGCTCATGCCGTATCTCGCCGGAGAGCGCCTGCCCAATCTCCCGCATGCCACAGGCTCACTCTTTGGGCTGACCATGGAGAATGCGCGGCCAGACTCGCTCGTGCGGGCCGCTCTGGATGGGGTGGCTGCCGGGTTGGCCTATGGCGTCGATGCGTTGGCTGAGCAAGGAGTGAGTGGCACCGAGGTCGTACTTGTTGGTGGTGGCAGCCGGCACCCTTCCTGGCGGCAGGCCATTGCTGACGCAACGGGCCTACCCGTACACGTGCGTGGTGGCCGCGAGCACGCCGCGCTCGGCGCAGCGATGCAGGCCATCGCTGTGGCCTCGGGCACACCCATCGACGAGGTCATCGCCACCTTCCGGCCGGCAACGATTGGGATCACTGAGCCGCGACCTGAGTACCGGGACGCCTTCAGGCTCCCGGAGCGGCGCGCGCTCATCGAGCAGGCCCGGGCGAGTTAGGGAGATTTCCGGATCGTGCGCGGAATTACGCGAGGTGGTTCACCTGCCTGCGCCCATACGCCCAGGCGATGGCTTACGCCCACAACGGGCGTGTATGCCTCCCGAAAGATCTCGCTCAGCTCCTGGTAGCGCTCGTGGCGGCGTGTATCCGGATCTGACCGCGCTCCGTACTGCGCCCACTGCTGGCTCGCCTCAACCGGGGCGAACATGCCTGCGCCTGCGCCGGCCAGCAGGGCGGCGCCCATCGCCGCCTGATCGACCGTGGAGAGCGCGTAAACGGGTAGCCCGTAGATGTCAGCGACCATCTGCCGCCAGAGCGGGCTTCTTGCGCCGCCCCCTGCCATGACGATGCGCTCTGGCGTGGCCCCTGTCTCACGCAGGACCGTGAACGCATCGTAGGTTGCAAGCGTCACGCCTTCCATGACGGCGCGCACCAGATCACCCGCTTCATGCTGCGCGGTCAACCCGAGAAACGCGCCGCGCGCCGCCGCATCCATGTGCGGGGTGCGCTCCCCCACCAGATAGGGCAGGAAGAGCGCCCCGCGTGCTCCAACCGGAGCTCGCTCCGCCAGCGCGGTCATCCGTTCGTAGGCGCCGGCCGCCGGCAAGCGCAGAACCTCGTCTCGCAGCCAGCGCATGGCCATGCCAGCCACCAGGGTGGCGCCCATCTGGTACCACCCGGGATTCCCTGTCCCTGGCTCCAGCGCCGAGCAGAAGGTGTGGGTCCGCCCACTTGGATCAGGCGCAAAGACCTCGCTCGGGGTCATCACCTGCGCACCGGTGCTGAGCGAGAGGAGGAGCGTGCCGGAATCCACTATCCCCGCACCGAGCAGACTGGCAGCCGTATCCGCGGTTCCGGTTACCACCAGCGTTTGGGCTGGCAGGCCGGTCGCTTCCGCCGCATCACGCGTCAGCTCACCCGCTGGCGCACCGGCGGGCCGTACCTGGGGCATGAGCGCGCTCGGGACTTCAGCGGCATCCAGGAGTTGCGGCGACCAGTTACGCCACCGGCCGTCAAACAGCAGGGTGGCTGCGCCGTCGCCAGGGTCGGTCGCAATCGCGCCAGTCAACCGCCGCCGCAGCTCGTCCTTCGGAGAGAGCAGATGGCGGGTGCGCCACCAGATCGATGCCTTTTCTTCCTGCATCCAGCCAATTGTCGCCGCCATGAAACCAGAAGCAACCGGGCTTCCTGCAATCTCGATCAGGCGCTCGGCTCCAACCTTCTGGGTAAGCGCCCGCGCCTGCGGTTCTGACCGCTGATCAGCCCAGATGATGGCCGGATAGAGCGATCGCTCCCCCTCGCCCAGGAACGTCACCCCGTGCATTTGCCCGGAGAGGCCAATGGCCCGAATGTTGAGCGAATCCCCGGCCCAGCCCAACGCCTGCTGAATGGCAGCAACCGTCGCGCTCCACCAGGCGTCCGGGTCTTGTTCTGCCCACCCCATGCGCGGATGGAGAACCGGGTATTCGGCGCTACCCGAGGCCTTGACCGCGCCCTGCTCATCGACGACCACCACCTTGACCGCCGATGTTCCAAGGTCGATCCCAAGCAGATGAGAGCCGCTACTGGTCATCGGCATCAATCAACGAATTCTGCAGATCACTGATGGCCTGGCTCAGTGGCGCAAGCGCGGGATAGACATGCTGGTAGACCTCGCGCTTGATCCGGTCGTAGACCGCCGCATCCCCCGGAATGGGTTCAACGACCGATTGTCCGTATTGCATCGCCGCAATGGCCTCGTTTGCATCGCCATAGACGCCGGCGCCGACGCCACCCAACAGGGCTGCGCCGAGCGCCGTCGCCTCCTCGGCATCGAGCACGTGATACGGCAGACCACTCACCGAGGACTTGATTTGCATCAGGAGCTTGTTGCGCGTGCCGCCGCCAATTGCGACCGATGAGACCGGCATTGTGACCTGGGGATAGGCCGCCAGCGGCTCGTACGTACTCACGGTTTCGAAGGCAATGCCCTCAAGGACCGACCGCGCCATTTCCTCTCGCCCAGTCTCCACGGTCAGGCCGACAAACGCCCCGCGCGACCGGCTATCGACGTACGGTGGATTCGCCATGCGCAGGTGCGGCAGGAAGAGCACGCCGTTACTACCCGGCGGCACGCTCTCCGCTGCCGCGATTGCTGTGTCGTACGCCAGGGGGTCCGTGCCGTCACCGAGCAGACGGCGTACCCAGTCAATACACGCGCCAGAGGTGTATTGCCCGCCGAAGACGTAGTACCCGCCCCCCGCAACATGAGCGCCCTGGGTGTATCCCTGCCGGCCCGCCCTGGGGTCGGTCAGGGGCGCTGAGGTCGGCAGGAAAACCGCCTCCGCCGTTCCCAGGGAGTTCAGCATCTGTCCGGGCCGCGTCACTCCGGCAGCGAACGCGCCGCAGACGTGATCGTGCCCGCCTGTGGCCACCAGGGCGGATTGGGGCAGCCCCGTTTCTGCGGCGACACGCGCGGTTACAGGCCCAAGCCGGGTGCCGCTCGATACCAACGGTGGCAACATGCGCTCATCTATATCGACCTTGTTGAGGATTTCGTGATCCCACTCCAGGTCATGCAGATTCATGAGCATGGTGCGAGACGCCTGCGAGGGCTCGCTCCCGCGCTCGCCGCTCAGCTTGAACGCGATGTACTCGTCGATCAGCAGCCAGTGGACCGAGCGCTGCCATGCCTCGGGCTCGTGTTCCCGGTACCAGAGCATCTTGCAGAGCGAGAAGATGGGTTGCAACGAAAGTCCGGTGCTGGCAAACAACGCATCCGCCCCGACGTGCTCCCCGAGCCAGTCAGATTGCGGCCTGGTGCGGGTGTCATACCAGGCGATGATATCTGCCGTCGCTTCGCCCTGAGCGTCCAGCAAAACCCCGGCCTCCGCGACCGACGCCACCGCGACGGACACGATCTGGCCGGGGTCAGGTACCTGTGCGATGGCTCGCTGAATGACGTCAACGACCGTGGCCCACAACTCGTCCGCCCGGTAGAACGCCCAGCGCGGGCGCGGCACGTGGGTCGGCGTTGGGGCTACAGCTGAGGCCACGGCAATGCCATCTGGCCGGTAGACGACCGCCTTGATGGTGGTCGTCCCGACATCCAGTCCGAGGAGCAAACTCACGCTGAGATTATCCCTTGACGGCTCCAAGCGAAAGACCGCGCACGATGTAACGCTGCGCCAGCAGCGCCGCGATCAGCGGCACGATCATAGCCCACAGCGTGCGCGTGCCGACGAACTGGTAATCGACGCCGCGCGTTTGCTCAGCTCCTACGACAGCCACGGACAGCGGCCGGTTGGCCACCGTGCTTGAGAAGGCGAAGAGAAATTCGTTCCAGGAGAACGCAAGCGCCAGCATCCATGCCACGACGAGACCCGGAGCCACCAGCGGCAGCGAAATGCGCCAGAACATCTCCCAGCGCGACGCGCCGTCCACCTGTGCTGCTTCCTCGAGTTCGATCGGTACCTCGCGGAACATCTGGGTCAGGATGATGATCGGGAACGTCATGTTGAATGTGGCGTTCAAGATAATCAGCCCGAGCGCCGTGTCCAGCAGGCCCGCCTGTCGCATCAGCAAGAAGTAAGGTGCTACGAAAATGACTGGCGGCGCGATCCGCTGCGACAGAAACCACGTAGTCAGGCTCCCATTCTGCGGGCGGAAGAACCGGAAACGAGCAATGCCGTATGCAGCCAGGGTACCCAGTGCCAGGGAGAGGGTGGCCGCGCCGATGGCTAGTTGCGTGCTGATCAGCGTGGAAGCCCGCACCTCAGGCAGCGCAAACATGTCCTGCCATGCCTTCAGTGTCGGCTGGAAATGGACAAATGGCAGCCAGAGGTTGCCATAGTTGTCTGAAGACGATTTCACGGACGAGATGGCCGCCCAATAGAAGGGAAAGAGCGTCCAGATAAGGACGATCGCCACGACGACGACCACGGCAATGGAACTTGCGACCTGCTTCAGACTTGAAGACTGTGCGCGGTCGTTCATGCCGCTGCCTCCTGATCTTCATAGATGTGGCGGATACGCCCCCAGAGCAGAGAAACGAGGATCAGCACGATGATCAGGAGCAGGAATGCCTGCGCGGCTGCTTCACCGTAGAAGAACTGCTTTCTTGCCGTCTGGTAGTTGAAGAACGAATAGTAGCGGGTCGCCTGCCCCGGGCCGCCAAGCGTCATCGCCACGACAAGGTCGAACACCTTGAAGGCGTCAACCGTGCGCAGCAGCAGAATCAGCCAGAGGATGGGCGCCATCAACGGCAACGTGATGTACCGCAGCGTGGCCCACCACCCGGCTCCATCGACGGCGGAGGCCTCGGTGACATCTTGCGGCAGACCTTGCAAGCCGGCAAGCGCGATGATGAACACCAGCGGGGTCCACTCCCAGACATCAGTAATGATGGTCGTGATGCGGGCCCAGGTCGGGTCGGAGAGCCAGGGCGGCGGCGTGACCCCGAAGAGCTGCAGGAACGAGTTCACAGGTCCGCCGCCCTCGTAGAAGATGGTGCGCCCGAGGAACCCAATCGCAACCGGAGTCGCAAAGATTGGCAGTGTGATGATGGTGCGGAGCACGGACCGACCGCGCATCTCGCGGTTGAAGAACAACGCCAGCAGGAACCCCAGAATCATCTCAACGATGACCGCTCCCGCCACGAAGATATAAGTGATTGAAAGCGTAAACGAGACATCCTTGTCAAAAATATTGAATGTCGGGAGCGGCTGGCCGAAGAACGCCGGCAACGCCGTTGGGTCGCCTGTTAGCGACAGGATCAGCGCCGGAACAGCGACGAGAGGCACCCATTTGGCAGCGCTGCGAACCGACTGTCCGACATCCCCGCCGTCGGTCAATAGTCCCAGGATAGCGCCGATAGCCAGCACGACGGCCGCCGCGACGACTACGACGAGGAGTTGGTGGATAATCGCCTGCGTACGGGTGGACGGCTCGAACATGACATCATTGAAAAGCTTGCGATAGTTTCCCCACCCGACATCCTTGACGATCTTGCCAGTCCGGAACGCGTACCTGCTCGTTGTCACGGCGTAGGCGAGCGGAAACACCGTCAGCGCCAGAATCCAGAGCGAAGCGGGGCCAACGAAGAGCCACTTCTCCCAGGCCGGCCCCAGCACAGGGCTCATCCGGTTCCACCACAGCAGGTTGAGCCACGGCAGGGCCGCTGCCACAACGAACCCCCCGGCCAGACCTAACAGGCCTGGACCGAGCGCGACCCCCTGGGGCTCAATCTTGCCCAGGTTCTGGGAGACGTAGATTGGCAGTATCAAGACCACCAGGCTACCGAGGCTGATGGCCACCGTCTGGATAAATCGTTCCTCAACCGGGAACGCAAGCACAGCCAGGGCAGCAATCACACCGGCCATCCAGACCAGCGTCATGACCCAGCCATTGCCCTCTTTCGTGGTGACCGCTGCAACGTCGCTGAGCGGTACGCCGCCAGCGGTGAGCGAGATGGCTGATTGCGTATTCGCCAGAATGAAACCAACGGCCATTGCCAACAGAATGGCTATTTTGGGGATCCAGGTCCGGCCGAGCGCGCCCGCTGGCTGCACGTGCAGCGACGCCATTGGCTCCGCACTCGGCTGCGCTGCCGTCTGAAGTTGGGACATTACTGCTCCCGCTTGCTTCAGGAACGCTGAGAGGGGCGAAGAGCCGGCCCCTGCGGGCCGGCTCTTCCGATTTACGAATGAGCCTTACTCCAGGCCGAGCGAGGTCCGATAGGAACTCAACTGCAGTTCGCGGTCAAGCCCCTCCGTCGTCTCCTCCCAGTCCGCCGCAACATTGGCCAGCGCCTCCTCAGCAGTGGCGACCTGATCGGTAAAGAACTCGGACAGGCGGATGTCGAGGCCAGCCCAGTACCGCTCCGCACCCGGGATGCGCAGGTACGGCAACTGCAATGGGTTGTCGAACGTCTGGAAGTACGCGTTGGTGTATTCCTCGGCGTCCTTGGCATCCCAGCCCTGCGCCAGGTAGTCGTCGATGCTGCCGGTGCCAACGGGCTCGGGAATCTGGTAGGAGCGCCCGGGGTCTACGCCGTCTGTTCCGCGTGCAGCGAAGAAGCGCTGCTTCGGCTCAGTGGCCAGCAAGGCAAGCAGGAAATACCCGAGATCGGGCACATCGGAGCCCTTCAAGACCACGCCAGACCAGGAGCCACCGGTGGTGTTACCAACGATGTTTGGCTCTTCGACCTCGTTAACCTCGCCTGTCAGGGCATTGGTGTACGCCATCGAGCCTGGCAGCGGGGCGCAACCGAGGAGACCAACCGTTGGCTTGCCCTGCTCGATCGCGAGCGGCGTGACATCGCCCCACGAGTACGTGAAGACGGCATTCCCGTTGAGGAAGTAGTCCCACGCCTCGCCGAGGGCCCAACTGGCCATCGCCTCAGGACCAAGCCCGAAGATCTCCTTGAGGAGGTTCGCAGCCTGCACGTGCCCGGGGCTCGTGCAGAGCGGGGTCATATCGTCAGGATTGAACCAGTAGTGCTGTGTGTTGTTGGGGCCGATGATGTACGGCGCGGACAGGGATGCGTAGTGATACATCCCCTGGCCACCCACCTTGAGGTGGAGCGAGATACCGCTGATGGGGTCTCCGTTGATGCCATTTGGCTTGCCGTTGAAATACACGGCCATATCGCGCAACTGCTCCCACGTTTGCGGGGGCACGGGCATCGCGTAGCCGTACTCGGTCTCAAATGCCTTGGCGTGTTCAGGATCGTTCAGCAGGTCGCGGCGGTAATACAGCGCCTGGCCGTCACAGTCGTAGGGCACAACGAACTGCTGCCCGCCGTAGTAACGCAGTTGCTTCAGTGACGCAGGCTCAGTGTCGATGTCGTACTTCGGGAACTTGCCGCTGGTGTCCGCGTAGAACTCATCCAGCGGGTAAACGAGATCGCCCTCGGCGAGCTCACCCAGCCAGTTCATGCCGATGACCGACACGTCGTAGGCATTGGTGCCCGACGTGGCGTCGTCCATAAGCTTTGTGAAGGCGCCCTCGATCGGATCGGCGACGATCTTCAGTGTCGCGCCGGTGGCGGCGGTGAATTCGTCGCGCACTTCGTCAAACGGCACCTTGACCGAGGCATCGATAACCTGGACCGTCAGTTCCTTCCCGGTCCAGAGGCAGCCGTCACCCTCGCACGGCTCTGCCACCACTGGTGGCTTCAGCCCACCCGGCATCGGGGTCGCAAACTCGTCCTGGCGTGCGGAAGCCCCACGCAGGAAGAGATTCGTCGCGGTTGCGGAGAGTCCGAGCGCTGCTGCGCCCTGCATGAATTCACGACGGCCAATGCGGCCCGTATAGAGTGCCCGCGCGAGTCCATGCACGCGTTGATCTGCCATAGATCCAGACTCCTCTCAGATTCGAGCCGGCAGCTTTGCCGGTGTGCTATGCGGCGCTCCGTTGGCCGCGGACCAGATATCTGTCGAGGTCGCAAATCACCCTGAAGACAGGATTCAATCTGCGCTTCTGCTCAGAATGCACAGCTAGCTTCTTGCGAACGCGACGCGCCGGATCATATGGCCACGTGATGCGGGCGTCAATACCCCCCGAGCGCCCGTTGCAGGCTGCTAGAATGCGGCCTCATGATGGACGAGCAGTTTTCCCCTGACCGGGTGCGTGCGACACGAGAACGCGCCGATACCGAGTTGGCCGTTGCAGCCCTGCATCCCCAACGCTTTGGTCTCAACAAACATCGAGATGGCTGGGTAAAGCAGGTACCCGGGCTGGGTAACGTTGTGTATGCGGCGCTCGCCTGGCCGCACGCCCAGTGCCCGTCCTACGACATTGTCGATGGCGAGCGCGTCCCGATGGATGCGCTGAGTTTCGTGATGCAGCTCCAGGCGCAAGTCTGGGGATTTCCACCTGAGTTTCTCGTGCCGATGAACATCCTGGCGATCCTGGCGGATACCGGTGGGTCCGTCCTGGTGGCGTATCGTGAGGACCAGGGGTTCAATGCGGACGGCTGGCTGGGATTCGCCATTGCCCTCGGTGGCCGCTCTGGCACACTCGTGTCCCACATGCTGGGCGTGCGGGAAGAGCTGCGCGGCGCGCGGGATCTGGGATGGCACCTGAAGGTGCTTCAAGGATATGAGGCGCTCCGGGCCGGGCATCGCTCCGCCATCTGGACCTTCGATCCCATGCGTGGCGCCAACGCCCGGCTCAACATCGAGAAGCTCGGGGCAACGGTACGAGAACTGACGATTGACAAGTACGGTGTCCTGATCAGCGAGCTTTACGGCGATGTCCCCAGTGACCGGTTCACGGCGCACTGGGACCTGGTGGATGCCGCAACGCATCGCCGCCTCGACGACGTACGCCTCGGGCGTTACCCAGGCCCCTCGCCAGCGGATGTGCGCGCCATGCCGGAAATGATGGCCGAGAACGCCGAAGAGCTCGCCGCGAGTGCGCCGGGGTTTGCGCGGTACCGCATCCCGGCAGACGTCGACAGCCTGATGCTCGCGGACCCCGCCCGCGCCAATGCCTGGCGCACGGAGATGCGAGCGGCGTTCGCGCCATTCATGACCGTCAAAGCAGCTCGCGTCTCCGGCAAGTCTGGTGAAACGCCGCTGGATATTGGAGTTGACGTGCGCTATGGCGCATACGATGTCGTGGCGTTCGCCAGCGAAGAGGCCGTTCACAACGATCGGGAAAACTGGTACATCCTCCGCCGGCGCGGAGGCCAAGCCTGACGAGAGAGGATTCTGCCCTGTGTCCATCTCCAGCATTGGCGTCTACAAGACGCCCCTGGATCTCCGCGCGCCATTCACGACCTCGTTTGGCACCTACGTCCAGTTGGATCGGCCGTTCGTCGTCATTGAGACGAGCGACGGTTTGCGGGGTGTCGGCGAGGTCCCGACCCTGCGCGATCCCGCCTACAAGGCCGAGGTAGACGCACCGTCAGTCTTCACCTCGTTGACCGAGTTCATCCTGCCCAGTGTTGCATCCTGGCAACAGGAGCACGGCGCCATAGAGACCATTGACCAGCTACGTGAGAGCTACACGTGGATCAAGGGGGCCGTGTTTGCCAAGAGCGGTGTTGAAGCCGCGTTATGGGACATCGTGGCCCAGCAAGCGGGCGAACCGCTCTGGAAACTCTGGGGGGGCGAGAAGCGCAGCTTCCCGGTTGGCGTAAGCATCGGCGGCAAGACGATTAACGACGTGCTCAACCTCGCGGAAACGGCGGCAAATCTGGGGTACCGCCGCTTCAAGGTCAAGATCTGGCCAGGCTTCGACGAAGCCCCCGCCCGTGCGCTGCGCGAACGGTATCCAGATCATCTCCTGCAGGTTGACGCGAACTCCGCCTACACCATGGATAACTGGCAGCGCCTACAGGCGCTCGACGACCTTGATCTCCTGCTCATTGAGCAACCGCTGTACGACGACGACATCGTGCTGCACAGCGAGATATCACGCGAAATTCGCACACCCGTCTGCCTGGACGAAAGTGTGCATTCCCTGCGCGATACGCAGGCCGCGGTCTCCCTCTGGCGGCGAAACAATGCCCAGGACCGCCTGATCATCAACATCAAGCCGCCCCGTGTCTCGGGATTCTCCGAGGCTATCGAAATCGCGCAATATTGCCGGTCCGAGGGTATCCGCACCTGGATCGGTGGCATGCTGGATTCCGCCTGGGGCAAGGCCATGAACCTGAATTTCAATGGGCTGGCCGAGGTTGATCTCCCCGGAGACCACTTCTCCCCGGGAGGCGCCTACTTCAAGGAGGATGTCACCGAAGACGCGCTGGTCTCGGAGAATGGCAAGTTCTCGCTGACGGACCGCCCATCCACGGGTCTGACTTTCGCCTGGGACCGATTCGAGCGCATGTCCACCCTGCTCTACCGGCAGGAGTTTGCGTAGCCCCGGGGTGACAAACCTGAAGGAGCGGCTGCTGACGCGGCAGCCTTCCTATGTGGTCGGAACCCGCTCTCCCACCATCGCGCCGGTCATGATCGCGACCGCATCGGACATACTAAACTCTCGCGGTTCGATGACTGCCACGCGCTTGCCCAGGCGCTGGATGTGGACGCGGTCCGCAACCTCGAACACCTGGGGCATGTTGTGGCTGATCAGGATCACTGGCAGGCCACGATCACGCACCTGCTTGATCAGGTCCAGCACCATGTGCGATTCCTTGACACCAAGTGCCGCTGTGGGCTCGTCCATGATGACGACGTGCCGGGCAAAGGCCGAACTGCGGGCCACAGCGACGCCCTGGCGTTGACCACCAGACAGCGTCTCTACAGCCTGACGCATTGAGCGGATACCGATTTTCAGGTCGCTCATGTGGTTCGTCGATTCGTCACGCATGCGCTTCTTGTCCAACATGCGGAAAATCGAGCCGAGAGGCCCTCCGCGCCGGATTTCGCGGCCCAGGAAGATGTTCTCAGAGATATCCAGGGCCGGTGCGAGCGCCAGGTCCTGGTACACGGTCTCGATGCCGTAGCGCCGGGCATCCAAGGGTGTGCGGAAGTGAACTGGATGCCCATCAACCAGAATTTCGCCTTCATCGGGGATCAGTGCCCCGGCCAACGCCTTGATCAGTGTCGACTTGCCAGCGCCGTTGTCGCCAATGACGGCCAGGATCTCGCCCGGGTAGAGTTCGAAGTCAGCGCCATCCAGCGCCGTGACCTGACCGTACCGCTTGACCAGGCCCCGCGCCTCGAGCACGGGCTTACGCGTACTGTTGTCAAAGCCGCTGGCAATGTTGGGCTGTGCGGCAAGTGCGCCGCTTGCTGCAACAGACTCGCTCAAAGCTGGCGCCTCCTTGCAAACTGATCCACGATCACAGCGAGAATCACGAGGATGCCCGTGATGAGCACCTGGTAGACCGACTCCACGCCGATCAGTTGCAGGCCATTACGGAACACACCGACGATAAGAACACCGATCAGCGTACCCATGATGCGTCCACGCCCACCAAACAGGCTGGTGCCGCCAAGCACCACCGCCGTGATGCTCGCCAGGTTGTCCGTTTGGCCAGCGTTGGGGTCTCCGGCCCCGGTGCGCCCAATGGAAACCCAGCCGGCAATGCCGTAGAGAATCCCTGCCACGAGATACACTGCGATCAAGAGTTGGGTCGTGTTGATCCCGGAGCGACGTGCCGCCTCCGGGTTGTCACCGGCCGCATACACGTGGCGGCCGGCAGCCGTCATGCGCAGCACATACCAGGTGATCAGGTACAGTGCGAACATCAGGACCGTGCCGTAGGTAATAGATGTTCCGCCAACTCTGAAGGTATAGCCAAGGACGCCAAGGAGATCAGGTACCCGGGTAATTGTCTGATTCTGAGAGTAAATGTGGGTAATGGCGAATGCGATATTGAGCGTGCCAAGGGTCACAATGAACGGCGGCAGATCATAACGGGTGATCAGGACGCCGTTGGCGACACCAAACAACCCCGCGACCAGTATTCCCAGGAGCAGAGCAATAAAGGGGTTAATGCCATTGACGACGGCAACCCGTGCCATGACGACGGACGCGAGCGCCATGACCGCGCCACACGAGAGGTCAATCCCGGCGGTCAGGATGATAAGCGTCTGGCCGATCGCCAGCACACCAACTACCAGTGACTGCTGAATCACCAGTGAGAGATTGGGACCCGTCAGGAACCGATCACTTTGGGTGGAGAAGTACACGCTTGCCAGAATGAGCGCCAGTAGTGGTCCCAGTCCCCAGAGCGATGCCGCAAGCGAGCGCACGCCGCTCGCGCCAGATGCAACCCCATCGGCGGGGACAGCGGTATTCATTGAATGCGACCTCTAATGCGTGACGGATATGCGGAATGGACCTGGCGTGTGCCAGGTCCATTCCGTTGAGTCTGCTGGCGGCTAGCCCCAGCAGTTCTCGGTGCCGAAGGCGGAATCCTCAGACGGAATCCCTTCCTGCGGGTTGTCGGTGATGAGCGTAACGCCAGTGTCGGTGTAGCCGGTTGGCTTTTCGCCGGTCTTGGCGTAGTTCACGACCGCCTCGACGCCCATCTGGGCCATCTTGAGCGGGTATTGCTGCGAAGTGGCGGCAATCTCGCCGGCCACGAGGGCCTCGATGCCGGTGCAGCCACCGTCAACGGAAACGATCAGCACGTCCTTCTCGCGGCCCGCGGCCTTGAGGGCCGTGAAAGCGCCACGCGCGGCCGGCTCATTGATGGTGTAGACCACATTGATATCGCCGTTGGCCTGGAGGCAGTTCTCCATGGCGGTCTGGCTCTTGGCCTGGTCACCCTCAGCGTCCTGGGAGCAGACGACGCGGGCATCATCGGCGAAGACGGTCATGTCGGCCGTCGGAGTCGCGGCTGCATCATCGGTCGCATAACCGGAGAGGAAGCCGTTGTGACGGAGAACGCTGACGGATACGCCAGTCGAGCCGTCGATCGTCGCAATAACCGGAGCCGTATCGCCCATGACCGACTTCGCGAACTGGCCAATGAGCACGCCAGCCTTGAAGTTGTCAGTCGCGAACAGCGCATCGGTCGCGTCCATGGGCTCGGTCGGCGTGTCGAGCGCGATCACGAGGACGCCCGCCTCACGCGCCTTCTCGATTGCCGGCACGATCGCCTTGGTGTCGCCAGGGGTGATCAGGATGCCCTTGGCGCCTGCGGTCACCATGTTCTCGATCGCGGTCACCTGGCTGGCGTTGTCCGCATCGAACTGGCCCGCCGCGGTCAGCAACTGCACCCCGGCCTCATCTGCTGCGGCCTGGGCGCCCTCCTTCATCTTGACGAAGAACGGATTGGACTCCGTCTTCGTGATCAGGCCAACAATGATCTCCTCATCCTGGGCCTGTGCTGGCTGCGAAACAGCAGCCATGAACGGCAGTGCGGCGATCACAAGCGCCAGGACTGCCATCACGCGGAATGCTGCATTCCGGTGCATCGCTCCTCCTCTGTGAGGGTGAACCATTCCGCCTCGGTTACGTCGCCGAAGCCGTTCGTTTGATGAACGGCGTGACTATATGACCTGGCGAAAACCTCGTCAATACTCACATCCGTCTGCGCAGTGAATTTTTCAGGGCCTGAAATGGATTGCGGTGAAGTGGGGGCTACGCTTCGCCTGCCGACGCGAGGTCACCAGCGAGCGAAATGGCGATTTCGGGAACGAGCGGCGAGCGATCGACTTCGGTAGAGCGCGCCTCCGCGCGCCGAGCCTGGGCCACGAGTTGTGCACCGAGTTGATGAAACATCTCAGCAACACGATCCACCCGCCCTGGCGCCTGCACCACGATCACCAGGTCTTCTGGCCCGGGAGACTCCCCCGCTGCAATCTCCAGGCCGGCGCGCGCTAGCTGCGACGCCGTGCTAGACCGCTGGCCATCAAAGACACGTGTGTACGGGCCGAAGCCGGCACGGTGGGTTGCGGAGAGCGCCTCGCTCAGGCGCTCTCGCGCAAAGACGCCCAGTATGTGATCTGGCAAGCGTCTACCGGCTTCCGACACGGGGGCACTCATCGAGTTGCGTCGTTCCTTAATAATGGACTTCAGGAGAAAAAGTGACGCTTCTGGATAGCACCTTGTACGAGATCTTTAACGGTGCGCCGCGCCTCGGTTTGCACTTCCGCAGCGTTGCATCCAGCCATCTGTGTCCGCCGTGTCTCATCGGGCACCACGATTACTTCCGGTTGCTCAACTCGCACACTGCGCACAGTGGGCTCTTCGCCGCTCTTGGTAATGTAGTACCGCGTTGGCTGCTGCATGGACGTTTCCGCCTTTCCTGAGCAAAGCTGCTCAGCATGTCCCCGGACTCCCGGGGTGGCGGCCATCCACGCGGATGGACGTTGGCCTAGCTAGTCCTGGGGATGCCTGTGAGTTGTTGGCACGGACTGCCAGCGTCCAATGAATCTCCCTTCACGGGGACGAGTGCGCTACCCAGCGAACACAGTCGAGGCTGCCATCGCAAGCGCACGTAGATGAGCCACGGGTTTCCCCGCGACCGGATGGCAAGTTTACCCGGTGAGCGAGAGCCCGTCAAAATGCTCAGGAATCCCTACTTCTGGCACCCAGATCGGGTCCTAGTCGACACGTTATTGTGCAACAGTGCGTGCTACACTCGCCGCGTCTCTCGTGACGATTCCCTCCATTGAAATCGGGCATTCGTTGGGTCACGGAGACTCGCGCAAACGGCTATTTCATCACGTAGGACGCGAGTCGTCTGCGTAGAGGAGCACCTGGTTGTTCCGACCCCTCTCGAAGCTCTTCGGCATCTTCAGTCGCGATTTAGGAATTGATCTAGGCACGGCCAACACCCTGGTCTACGTACGGGGGAAGGGGATCGTGATCTCCGAGCCCAGTGTCGTGGCCATTGACACGCGCACGCGGCGTGCCTTCGGGGTGGGGGTCGAGGCCAAGGCCATGGTGGGCAAGACCCCGGAGTCGATCATTGCCATCCGGCCGCTGAAAGACGGCGTCATCGCCGACTTCGACACCGTGGAGATGATGCTGCACTACTTCATCCGCAAGGTGCATCTGCAGCGGCTGATGGCCCCGCACCCGCGCGTCGTCATCGGCATCCCCTCCGGCGTCACCGAGGTCGAGAAGCGCGCCGCCAAGGACGCGGCGCTCTCGGCGGGGGCACGCGAGGCCTACACCATCGAGGAGCCGATGGCCGCCGCCATCGGGGCGGGGCTGCCCATCAACGAGCCGGTCGGCAGCATGATCGTCGACATCGGGGGCGGCACCACCGAGGTGGCGGTCATCTCCC
>JALYWD010000345.1 GCA_030852885.1 Chloroflexota bacterium
GGCGGTGTAACGTGACCGACCCGAACCGAGCCACCGTCTGTCTCACGTTCGATTTCGACGCCATTTCGATCTGGATCGGCCCGATGGGCGCGAAGTCACCGAGCATGATTTCGCGCGGGGAATTCGGCGCGGTGGCTGCCCGCCGCATCCTGCAGCTCCTGGAGCGGGAGCAGATTCCCGCTACGTTTTTCACCACCGGCCACACCGCGGAGACCTACCCGGATGTCGTGCGCGAGATTGCAGCGGCCGGACACGAGATCGGCCACCACGGCTACCTCCACGAGAACCCGCTCGCCCTGGAGACGAAGGAACGCGAGCGGGCGGTGCTGGAGCGCGGCCTGGAGGCGCTGGACAAGGTTGCCGGCGTGCGCCCGGTTGGCTACCGCTCACCGTCGTGGGACAACAGCCCGTACACCATCGACCTCCTCCTGGAAGCCGGCTTCCGGTACGAGAGCTCACTGATGGGAAACGATTTTCGGCCGTATTGGTGCCGCAGCGGTGATGTCATCCAGGAGGATGGCCCCTACCTCTTTGGCGACCCCATTGACCTCGTCGAAATGCCGGTCAGTTGGATCCTCGACGACTGGCCACACTTCGAGTACCTCTCGCTCCGCCGCGCCGGCATCAACGCCCCCGGACACTCTGCTCCGTCCAAGGTCGAGGAAGTCTGGCAGGGCGAATTCACGTTCATGTACCGCGACATCCCGGATGGCGTGTTCACACTGACCATGCACCCGCAGGTGATTGGACGCGGTCACCGATTCCTGATGCTCGAACGGCTCATCTCCTGGATGAAGTCGCACGAGGGCGTGCAGTTCACGACGCTCGGCGCGGCGGCAGACCGCTTCCGCACCGAACACCCGGCCCGGTCATGAGCAGTCGCACCACCTGGCGCTACGACCGCGACGAGGCCACCTCTCCCCACGGGGTCGTGGCCGCCAAGCATGAACTCGCCGCGGAGGCTGGCGCGGAAGTTCTGCGCGAGGGAGGAAACGCCATCGACGCCGTGGTCGCCGCGGGCTTCGTGGCGGGCGTCGTTGAGCCTTTCATGAGCGGACTTGGCGGCGGCGGCTTCCTGGTCGCCCACTTCCCGGAGCGGGACGAGCGCATCCTGGTGGATCACCCGATGGTCGCGCCGGCTGCCGCCACGCCCGGCATGTACGCTCTGGCGGAAAGCGGAAATGACGCCGACATGTTCGGCTGGCGCAAGGTGGAAGGCGACGCCAACATCCACGGCCACCTTGCAGCGGCGGTGCCCGGCACCGTCGCTGGTCTGGCGCTGGCGCTGGAGGAGTTCGGCACACTGTCCAGGCAGCGGGTACTCGCGCCCGCCATTAAGCACGCCGCGGACGGTTTCCATGTCACCTGGCACACGGCCCTCATGATCGGGCTGGACCTGGCCCTCCTGAACCGCTTCCCGGCCACTCGCGCCACGTTTACGGACAACGGCTTTGTTCCCACGCCCTACCCTGGCTGGCGCAAACCCCTGCGCCAGCCAGAACTGGCCGAAACCCTCCGCCTGGTCGCAGACCAGGGTGCGCAAGCCTTCTACGAAGGCGCTCCGGCCCGCGCAATCGCGGCGGAAATGCGCGACCACGGCGGCCTGATCTCGGAGGCAGATCTGGCCGGCTACAGGCCAGTGGTCACGGAGCCCCTGCGTGGTTCTTACCGCGGCTACGAGGTCTTGACCTCGCCGCCCGCCTCCGGTGGTCCAACCGTGCTGGAAACGCTCAATCTCATCGAGCAGGCGAACCTCTCCGGTATGGGCCACAACTCGGACGAGGCCCTGCACTGGATCGCGGAGGCTTGCCTCCAGGCCTTCACCGACCGCCTTGCGCTCCTCGGCGACCCCGCGTTCGTCGCCGCACCCTGGGAAGCACTGATTTCGAAGCGATATGCCGCTGACCAGGTCGCGACGTTCTCGCCAGACAGCCTGCGCAATCCGGCGCCCGCTCTTCCCACCCCGATGCCGCGCATGAACACCACGCACGTCTCCGCAATCGACCGCTGGGGCAACAGCGCCTCGCTCACCTCCACGCTCCTCGGTGGGTGGGGCAGCGGTGTCACGGTTCCGGGTACGGGTGTCCTGCTGAACAACGGCATGATGTGGTTCGATCCCGTCCCGGGTCGCCCGAACTCGATCGCCGGAGGCAAGAGGCCGTTGGCGAACATGGCGCCCATGATCCTCCTGGATGAGAACCGGGCGTTCCTCTCTCTCGGAGCTATGGGTGGGCGGCGCATTCTCAACGCCCTGCCCCAGATCGTCGCCAATGTCGTGGACTACAACATGGGGATGCAGGCAGCGATCAGCGCGCCCCGCATCGATTGCTCGACAGGCGCGGTGCAAGCCAGCAGCCGTATCCCGCCGGACACGCTTGCCGCACTGCGGCGGATCGGCCACACCGTCGAGATCATCGAGGAGGACATGCTCAGCTTCGAGTTTGGCAGCCCGGTCGGCGTACAGAATGACAGCGGCACGTTGCGAGGCGGCGCCAACCTCTATTATCCGGCCATGGCTATCGCGGTACCCTGAGGCAGCGGTGGCCAGAGGGAATCTGGCGCCACCGCCTCCGGCCAGTTAGTTCGGGACGCCGAAGACCCCGGCGAGCGGCGTGTACTGCACGTCCGGATACCCAAAGGCGGCGGGACCGACGACCTCCAGGGCTTCCGGCGTCTTGAGCAACTCCGGCGCGGGTATCCCGACCACTACCACGCGCAGCCCGTAGCGCAGGATCTCCGTCGTGATCGGCTCGGCGGTGTCTTCGTCCACCAGGCAGATCAGATCCGGCACGACGGCCAGGATCGCGCCATCGCCGGTGCGCGCCACCAGGTTTTCATTCTGGAAGTCGATGCTCAGTGTCTGCCCGGCGTTTGGCCCGCCGCCTTCGAGAATCACCACGCCACGCGCAAACCCACCCAGCATCCGGCGTTCGACATCTGCGATCTTCCCCTGGAAGAGCCGCTCTCCGCCGGAGGTGGCCAGCGCGGCATCGACCGGGCTCTGGAGCGATGCACGCGCCGTGAGCACGGCATCGCCGATGGCGATCGCCAGGGTGACGGTCCCGGGGATGGCCGTCCGCCGCACCTCCTCCGCCGACATGGGAGGAAATGCGTAGCCAGCCGCCCCGCCCATCTGGATGGTGACCACACGCGCATACCGCTCCAGTGTGGTGGGATCGGAGATGTTGTCAAAAATCACCTGATGGCCGCGTGGATCCGCCAAAGCCCCAGGCGTCGGCCGCACGCCGTAAATGCTGAAGGTATCCATCTGGAGCTCCGGGAACGCGCGGCCCATGCCGTCGCCGTCGATCACGGGCAGCCCGACCTGCGCGGCGACAATCATCGGCCGCATGGAGTTGGAACCACCAATCTCTCCGGCAATAATGTGCGTGAAATGACGGCCCAGGTGGCGCTCGAGGGTTTGCATGGCCAGCAAGCAGTCGTCACCGCGTCCGATTCGCTCGATACTCACGATGGGTGAGCCTATGCCGCCAACCGTCGTGACAAAGGCGTCATCCGGGAGCTCGTCCATGGAAATGACCTGGATGGCCCGGCCCGCGCGGAGCTGTTCGCGTGCCTCGATCCGGCCCAGGTAGGGGTTTCCACCACCCCCGGTGCCCAGGATGCCCGCGCCAATCGCCAGCGCCTCCAGTTTCGCCTCAGTCATCTCATACATCTGCTGCGACGTTCTCCGCTTCTCCCGGCATGTCGCGTGGCCACTCTCCCGAAGATAGTGATTCGCGGCGAGTTGCGCCGCTTCTCGCGCATGCATCTTGCCACTCGCTCGCGGCCGCCAGCCCCGCCGGTCCTGGGCCCCTTCCATCCCACAATGTAGCCAGCGCCACCATGTCAGCCATCCTTGCCCGCGCAAGTTGGCATCCTTGGCACAGTTGGCACACTTTGTATTCCGGAGCAGGTGCCGGCTTCCCAAAACTCCAACTCTGACGCGTGTCGTCGCTCCGCATGGGCTCAACACCAGCGCGACGTCGGGCCAGTGCGTCAGTTTCCTCGCAATTGCGCCACAAGTCCGTTGGAGCCCGAGCATTCGGCTTCCCTCTCCCGGCGCAGAAGGAGAGGGGCCACGGGCAGGGGCGTGCCGTCCCTTACGCGGCTACGGGCGAGACCGTGACAGCATCCGTCGAGATCGTGCCGTCCGATACAACCAGGCCTACGCCGCCCGCCACGAGTGGATGAACTGTATCCGTGGCTTCGAGGACAACCTTGCCGTCGATAGATCCGGTCAGTGTGTTGCCGTTGACCGTGAGCTCCATGTGGTAGTAGCGATCAAGTTCAACCGGGAAGTCGTCCTCGGCAAGGATG
>JALYWD010000355.1 GCA_030852885.1 Chloroflexota bacterium
GGTCCCGGACGCCGGCGAAGCCGTTGAGCCCGCGCTGGATCGCTCCGGCGTTGCTGCCAGCCAGCATGGCGGCTGCCAGGGCAGCGAGCGCATTGCGCCGCCCGTGTGGACCACGCAAGGCGGGTGACTCGGGCGTTGGCCACCGCGACGCGCTGCCGCGCCATCGCCAGACCAGTTCGTCACCGGATTGCCAGGCACCGTCTCCGCCGGCGTCAGCCAGGCCGAATGGCACGACGCAGGCTGCCGTTTCATCGGCTGCTCGCCACGACTCCGGGTCGTCCCGGTTAACGACCAGGTAGTCCCCAGGCTGCTGATGCCAGGCAATGCCGCGCTTGGTCGCGGCATAGTCCTCGAAGCCGTCATAGGTATTCAGGTGGTCCTCGGCAATGAGCGTCAGCACGGCCACACGTGGCGCAAGCCGATGCTCGATGAGAGCTTCAAGCTGCCAGGAGGAGAGTTCCAGCACAATCGGCGCGTCCGGGGAGAGGTCATCCAGTTGCCCCAGCGCCGTCACACCCATGTTGCCGCCGACGCGCGTTGCAGGGATTGCTTCGCGCAAGAGCGCCCCAGCGAGCGTCGAAACCGTCGTCTTCCCCTTGGTGCCGGTGACACCCACGATAGGCGCCGGGCAGGCGCGGAAGAACAGGCTCATCTCCATCTCGATGGGCACTCCGTGCTCCCGGGCGAGTTGCAGCAGGGGGGCGCGGCGCGGCACAGCCGGGTTGCGCACGACCAGGTCCGCGCCATCAGGCGTGAAATCGTGCTCGTCGTGCCGGCCGAGCACGAAGCGAATCGGCAGGCCGGCCAGCGCCGAGATTGATTCGGCCAGAGCCTCCTCGCCGCGCATGTCGGTAACAGTCACGCGCGCGCCCTGCGCCACGAGGTAGCGGGCAATGCCCAGCCCACCCTGCCGGGTGCCGAGCCCAACGAGCGTGACACGCTTGCCGCGCAGTGCCTCAGCCACGATGTGTCGTCGCGTCCTTCCCAGCCTAGAACTGCACGAGGGCCATGGCCACGCCAATCAGCCCAGCCATCATCGAAATCATCCAGAAACGCATCGCGACCTGGGTTTCTGACCAGCCCAGCATCTCGAAGTGGTGATGCAGGGGGGCCATCTTGAAGAGGCGTCGTCCCTCTCCGAAACGCCGCCTGGTTAGCTTGAAGTAGCCGACCTGCAAGATCACCGAAGCAGCTTCAGCGATAAAGACCGCGCCCACCACGGGCAACAAGAGCCACTGCCCGGTCATGAACGCCGCCACAGCCAACGTGGCGCCAAGCGCCAGCGAGCCGGTATCCCCCATGATGACCTGCGCTGGAGCGGCGTTGAACCAGAGAAAGCCCATCAACGCACCAACCATGGTCAGGCAGAGGGTCACCACGCCGAGCTGCCCCTGGCGGAAGGCAATGATGGCGTACGACACGAACGCGACGGCGGCGGTCCCCGCTGCCAACGTATCGAGGCCATCGGTGAAGTTGACCGCGTTGGCCATTCCGGCGATTGCCAGCGCCGCGATCGGAATGTAGAGCAAACCGATGTCGTAGCGGCCCACAAACGGCAGGTAGACGCTGCTCAGGCCAAGGCCATACGGGAACGGCGCGTGCAGGATGGCCGCTGCCGCAATTGCGATTACCGCGAGCCAGAGGAACTTGAAGCGGGCGCTCATGCCCCCCTGCTTCTTGCCGCCGAGCAGGCTCATGCGGTCGTCGATGGCGCCGAGAACCGCGACCGCGATCAGCACCCCGACGGGCAAGAGCATGGACAGTCGCCCCTGGATATTGAAGACCAGGGTAATCACCACAACGGACAGCGAGACCATCAGGCCGCCCATCGTGGGGGTGCCCGTCTTGATGATGTGTGTCTGCGGGCCATCAATGCGAACTTGCTTGCCCGCCTTGCGCAGGCGCAGAAACGTCACGATGGGGCGCCCGATGATCAGCGTCACCACGAATGCCAGCCCGGCCAACGCCAGGGAGACGGCCATATTCTGGTTCGGGTCAGTTGGCATGATGCTGTCTGGAGGGACCGTCTCCAGCAAGATTCCCAGGAGTGTCATACCTCGGCGTCGCTACTCAGCACACTCTTGTCAACCGGCACACGCAGCCGCTCCACGATGTTCTCCATCTGCAATCCGCGTGATCCTTTGAGTAGCACCACATCTCCCGGGCGCAGTTCCTGGAGCAGGTACTCGATCAGTTCCTCTCGCTGGTCCAGCCCGAACGAGATGACCTCCGGCGGCCCGGCATCGTAGCGGCCGTCCGTATGGAGCGCTTCGCGGCCGATTGTGCGCGCCAGGTCGCCGTACGTCACCACGAGGTCGGCGACTTCCCCGGCCCTGCGCCCGACCGAGATGTGTTCGTTCTCCGCAACTTCGCCCAACTCCCGCATGTCCCCCAGGACCGCGATCGCACGGCGTGGTTGCATGACTGCCAGCAGGCCGAGTGCACTCATCACCGAGGGTGTCGAGGCGTTGTACGTATCGTCGATCATCTGAGATCCATTCGGACCTTCCAGTACAAGCAGGCGCACCTGCACGCCCGGCTCAGCCAGGCCCTGCAGCATGTTTGCGAGGTCCAGGCCGGCGGCGTGTCCCACGGCAATCGCCGCGAGCGCCAGTTCCACGGCGTGGCCACCAATGAGGGGGATACGGACGCGGTTCTCTTCACCATCCAGGTGGAGCCAGAAGGAGGTACCTTCCAGGCCGTCAGACTCAACATGGCTGGCGCGGACATCGTTCCCCTCGCCCAGGCCGAAGAAGAGGACGTTGCCCTTGCAGCGTCCAGCCATGGCCCGGACGCGCGGGTCATCGCCGTTGAGGATCGCCCAGCCGTCTTCGGGGATGGCGTCCACCAGTTCCGCCTTCGTCTCGGCGATCGCCTCGATGGTGCCCATGCGCTCAAGGTGCACCGGGTGGATATTTGTCACCACCCCGATGCGCGGTCGCGCGATCTCGCAGAGCAGCCGGATCTCGCCAAACGCATAGGCTCCGCCCATCTCCAGGACCGCCGCGTAGTGGTCTGGTCGGACTTCCAGCAGAGAAAGTGGCAACCCAATTTCGGAGTTGAGATTGCCCGGAGACCGATATGTGTCACCGCCCCGCTGCAAGACGGTCGCCACCGTCTCTTTCGTGCTCGTTTTCCCGACACTGCCGGTGATGCCCACAACCAGCAGGTCAGGCAGGCGGCTTCGCCACCAGGCCGCGTACTGCTGCAGCGTGGTCAATGGGTCCTCCACGACCAGCAACGGCAAAAGCGCATCGAAGTGCTCATCCGCCCAGGCTCGGCTCACCATCGCCGCGGTCGCGCCTGCGGTGGCGGCGTCAGCCACGAAGTCGTGACCATCGAAGCGCTCACCGCGCAGCGCGATGAAAAGCTCCCCCGGCTTCACCTGCCGCGCATCACGCTGAATCGCGGAGAAGACCGTGTCTGGGTCGAGGTCGCCGCGCACGATTGCGTCGGTTCCATCCAGCAGGCTCTCCAACGCGTACGGGGTCATGCGAGATCTCCTGAGACGGCGGGTGACGGGGCTGGCAGCCGCTCGGCAACGCGCAGCACGGCTGACCGGGCGCGGGGATTGCTGGCAGCCTCATCTGCAGTTGGCCGGACGGCGCGGCGGGTAACTCGTTGCAAACGCGGCTGGTGGTTACAAACGCAGACGGGCAGCTCCGGCGGGCAAACGCACGTGGCGCTCTCGCGCTCGATGAAGCGCTTCACCTGTCGGTCCTCCAGCGAGTGAAAGGCGATCACCGCCAGCCTGCCTCCAGGAGCCAGGATATCCACCGCACCCTGGAGCGCCGACTCCAGCGCATGCATTTCATCGTTAGTGGCAATGCGCAGTGCCTGAAACGTGCGGGTGGCCGGGTGGGTGTCGCGTCCGCGGCGGCCACCCAGTGCCCGCTGCACGATAGCGGCAAGCCGGGCGGTGGAATCGATCGGTGCGGTGCTTCGCTCGCGCACCACGGCCCGTGCAATCCGCCGGCTCCCCTGCTCCTCACCATAGCGCCAGATAAGGTCCGCAAGCTCGGTCTCCGGCAGGGTGTTGACGAGTTCACTGGCGGGAACGCCACGCGTGGGATCGAAACGCATGTCGAGCGGGCCATCGAGACGAAATGCGAAGCCACGCCCAGGCGAATCGAGCTGGAATGAGGAGAGTCCGAGGTCAAGCAGCACGCCGTTAACAGGCGCAAGGCCCTGCTCTTGCGCCACGCCGGCCAGATCGGCAAAGTTGCTTTGCGCAGGCATCAGCCGCCCGCCAATTGCGGCGTCCGCGCGCATTGCTTCGGCGCGCGCAATTGCCGCTGGATCCGCATCGATCGCCAGCACGATGCCATCGGGCGCGGAGGCAGCCAGGATCTCGCGCGTGTGCCCGCCTCCACCAAACGTGCCATCGATGTAGCGTCCACCCGCGCGCGGCAGTAGCGCGGCAATCGCTTCGTCCCGCAGAACAGGCACATGCCCGGCCGCGGCGGCGGACGAGGAAACGGACACCTGGCTCGATCCCATCACTCACAGGTGTCTGAACGGACACCCATTTTTCGACTGGTGAGTATGCAACGTCGTACGCGGATCACGACGGCTATGCTGCACAACCTCGGACGGTCTGGAGGGAATGGCAGTGCCCTTTGCTGACAACAATGGTGTGCACATCCACTACGAGGTCGCGAGCAAAGGCGCGCCACTGGTGCTCTTCCACGGCCTGACCGGATCTGGCGCCCGCTGGCATGACACCGGGATCGCTGCAGGCCTCTCGGCCGATTATCGGCTGATTCTCATTGACGCCCGAGGTCACGGCCAAAGCGACAAGCCGCACCTTACGGAAGGTTACGGCGGCGCAATGCATGCCGCCGACATAGTGGCCGTTCTCGAAGCGCTGAACCTGGAATCCGCCCACTTCTGGGGTCATTCCCTGGGTGGGAACGTCGCCCTGTCGCTCGCCCGGATGGCGCCGGAACGCGTGCAGCGCCTGATCATCACCGGCTACAGCCCGTTCCCCGCCGCAGGCGAGGAGGCCACCGAGATGGCCGCGTGGGCCACAGATTTGCAGGGTGGAATGCCCGGGTTCGTCAGCGGCTACGAGGCGCGACACGGGGCGCTGCCGGCAGACGCCCGGTCTCGCTGGCTGGAGAACGACGGCGCGGCCCTTGCCGCCTGCGTGGCCGCAATGATCACCGAGGCAGATGGCCGCCATCTGTCACACCTGCCCCACATCCTGTCCCCCGCGCTCTACCTCGTCGGCGGCGAGGAGCCATTCGTCGCCGAGGCCATTCGCGCCGCCGCCCTGATGCCTGTGGCTCGCTGCGAGGTCCTGCCGGGCCTGGACCACGTGCAAACGTTTCTCAGGACTGACCTGTTGCTCCCTCATGTCAGGAGTTTCCTCTCTGCTTTCAGCTAGCCAGGCAGGATTGACATTCAGGCAGGCCGAGTGCCGATGCTTGCCATCATCCCCGCGTACGTACGCTCCCTCTGACTTGGATACAGAACGTATGTTCTGGTATTCTTACCCTCCTAGCCGGTCCGCGGGATTACCTCTCGCCCGGCCACTCTGGAGGAGTTTTCGATGTTTCTCGGTTGGTATGACCCTGATCGCAAGAAGCCGGCGCGCGCCAAGCTGGCCGACGCTGTGGAGCGCTACGAGGAGAAGTTCGGGCGCGCGGCGAAGTGCTGCCTGACCAGCCCGCAGGATGCGCTGGATCTCGCCGAACCCTCTCGCAAATTTCCGGGCGACCTCACGCTCGACGTGCAGCCGCGCAACTACATTGCGCGCTGGACCTTTTACATCGGCGAAGAAATCATCGAACCGGCGCGCCAGGAAGCCGTCGCTGAGGCTGCCTGAGTCTGCTCCACTGCAGGGAGCCACGTTCCTGCCGCACCTCCGGCTCCCTGCAACCCCCTCGTTCCCCCGCCCGGCCTGAACACTACCATCTGCTAGAGTTGCCGCCGACCTTGCGCCCGCTTCGCACTTGCTGCTCCCCGTCTTGCCGAGGGATCCGCCGAGCGCTGTGAACGATCAACGCACCGATGACCACCCCGAGAGCCCGGAGGAGCCGGAGGCGACCGAGGCTGCCTCCGAGGTGTCGGACAGCGCCCCAGACGGCGATCCGCGCACCACCATCGCGGGCCGCTACGAGGTGAATCTCGAAGCCGAGCCAGCCGATGCCGGCATCGCCGTCGCCTACCTGGGCCGCGACCTACGCACGCGTGCGCCGGTGACCGTGAAGACGCTGCGCCTGGAGTATCGCGACGATCCGGACATGCGCGCGCGCTTCCGGCGTGAAGCGCGCCTGCTGCAGTTCCTGAGTCACCCGAACGT
>JALYWD010000407.1 GCA_030852885.1 Chloroflexota bacterium
CCGCCCCCGGTGATATCCCGCTGCCCGCCACTATCGTCGATCTGCTCTACCTCGGGGATGCCGTGCGCATCATCGGCCACCACCCCGGCGTGGGCGAAATCCTGGCCCGCGCCGACCCGGACCAGACACGGGAATTGCGTATCGGCCAGGACGTGGTCTTCGGCTTCGCAGCGAGGGATGCGGTGGCGGTGGGTGGGGAGCGGTGACGACAGGAGTCCCCGGGTTTCACGGAAAGTGTTTGGCAACATCGCGCCGTCCGCCATCAGGTGTCATCCTGAGTGATCCGTCTTGGGGGAGTTGTCAGGTGCGCGCACCCCAACACCCTGTCATTCTGAGCCCGCAGGCGAAGAATCTCGTTCTCTGGTCAGAGCAAGAGACCCGACAACTCCCCCAAGACGCACTACTGAGCCCGCAGGCGAAAGATCTCGTCGTTCTTTCTCGCGCAGCCTGTCCGTGACTATGCGCTGCGACCGGACAACAGCGGCACAACGCTGACGACATAGCGCGCCGAGTGCCGAACCTCGTACCGCTTACTCGGTGTCCCCATCCGGCTCGTCAATCTCCCCGCCCGGGAAATCGCGCAGGCTGGTCGTCTTCCCTGCGCGGTACTCTCGGACCGCGTGCTCATAGAGCAGATCGAACGGATTAATGGCCTTGGCCAGGCGGACGCCGTGCGTTTCTTCGTCCAGGTGGACGAACAAGGCGTCGCCTGCCTGCAGCCCCAGGCGGGCCTGCATGGCCGCCGGAATGGCGACACGGCCCTGAGCATCAATCTTGTCTGCGCGATCCACGGGCTCACCTCGCATCGTAGTCGAATGGATTTGGGTCCTAGTGGGGAATCCCCACCCTTTGAAGCAGAGCCGCACGACGCGGCTATCGCAAGCCAATCGACGGCCAGGATTTGGCCTCCGCGCGTGCAGAAACGAACTGGTTAGCCGACCAATCTGAGTATTTTTACGTATATCGCCATCGGAAACCGAGGTGTATCCTGTAAGTGAGGGAAGTGCCCTATTCACAGGAGGCTGGCATGGAGACCGATCCCTTCGACTCCCTGAGAGTTCGCCTGGCCAACGCTGTCACCCGAAGGCGCAGCCTGGGCATCCTTGGGCTGCTCGGCATGGCGACGATGGCGCTGCCCGACGAGGCCACGGCCAGGAAAAAGCGCAAGAAGAAAAAGAAGAATAGGAAAAAGAACAAGGGGCAGACCAGCACGACTCCTGCGCCAACGACGGCCAGCACCACGACTCGCGCTCCAGGAACATGCGGGGCTGCTGGCTCGTTCTGTGGCACCGAGCAGACACCATGCATCTGCGCAGCTAGCTCAACGGACGTACGATGCGTCTCGCTGGAAGACCTTGAACTTGATCTATGCGAGCATCACTCCGACTGTACTGGCGGCAAAATCTGCATCCTCGAACCATTCGATCAGACGACCCTCTTCTGCCTCTCGCCCTGCCATCTGTAAGGGACACCAGCCCCACCGGTGGCGCTGGTATCCCCTGTCAGCAAGGTGGCTCAGGCGGCGAGCGCGCTCCTCCCTGAGGGCGTAATCAACTCGTCCACCACCCACCGCGCGACGCCCTCGGGATAAGGCGCGGTCAGGCCGAGGATGACGTGCGTGAAGCCTGCGTCAGTCGCCTCGCGAATCTGGGCGCGGGTGACCTCGGGCTGGTCATAGGAGACCGGAAGGTGGATCGAGCGCGTGATCGTCGCGGGGTCGCGCCCGATCTCCGCGCAGTAGCGGTCCAGCAACGCGCTGCGGGCAACCAGGTCGTCGATGTCGCCGCCACCGGGAATGTTCCACAGGTCAGCGTGCGCGGCGACCACGCGCAGCAGCGCGGATGAGCGGCCCCCGATCATGATCGGCGGGGATGGCCGCTGCACCGGCTTGGGATTGCAGAACGCTCCGGTGAGATCGACGTGCTTGCCGTGGAAGTCGAACGGTTCATCTTCGCTCCACAGCCGCCGGATAACGGCCAGTGCTTCGTCGAGACTTTCCACGGAATGCTCGAAGTCGTGGAACGGCATGCCGTGCATCTCATATTCGTGCCGGGCCAGCGGGTGGCTGGGGCGAGAGCCCGCCCCGATCCCGAAGTCCATGCGACCACCCGCCACGACATCGACGGTGGCGGCGATCTTCGCCAGCATCGCGGGTGGCCGGAAGCGGTTGCTGGTCACGAGCAGGCCCAGGCGCACGCGCTCGGTCTGGGCCGCGAGCGCCGAGAGCAACGTCCAGCCCTCGTAGGCTGGCCCCAGCGGATCCCCGAAGATCGGCATCAGGTGGTCGTAAAGCCAGGCGTGCTCAATCTGCGGCAGCGCGTCTGCCTCGCGCCAGACCCTCTGGAGGTCGGGATACGCGACCTGCGTTGGCGCCGTCATGATGCCGAAGCTCGGCCAGGGTGTTGTCGTCACGGGGTTACTCGTCCTTTCTCCATGCACGATCTCGATATCGAGTTTCAAGGTGAACTGTCGACGTGTGCGAGGCACCAGGCATCTGCATCGCTCCTGCAACCTGGAACCTGGAACCTGACGCCGCAGGCGATCAGCGACGGCGCAATGCTGGGTCAAGCAGGGCCGGCGGCGTATCGAACTTTTCGTGTGGGGCCAGGTCAACACCGGGGGGAACAATGGCATCGATCGCGTCCAGCACATCGGGCGTGAGCACGGTATCCGCGGCGGCGAGCTGCGCGCCCAGATGGTCGGTCGTGCGGGGGCCGATGATCGCGCTGGTCACGGCGGGGTGGGCGGTGACGAAGCCGAGCGCGAGCTGGATCATGGTCAGGCCGGCCTCAGCGGCCACTCCGGCCAGTTGCTCGACAGCATCGAGCCTGACCCGGTTGGCGGGTAGGGTGAGGTCAAACCGTTGCGGCATGAATGTGGCGCGGCTCGTGGTGATCTCCTGGCCCGCGCGGATGGCGCCGGAGAGCCAGCCCGAGGCCAACGGGCTCCACACCAGCACCCCAAGCCCGTACTCTGCGGTCACCGGCAGGACGTGTGCCTCCACCCCGCGCTGCAATAGCGAGTAGCTCGGCTGCTCAGTGACATACCGGTTCAGCCGGTGCTCCCGGGCGGCCCACTCGGCCTGCACAATGCGGTACGCGGGGAACGTTGAGGTGCCGAAGTAGCGAATCTTCCCCGCCTGTTGCAGGTCATTCAAGGCGGACAGCGTCTCCTCGTCGCTGGTGCGCGGGTCCCAGCGGTGGATCTGGTACAGATCGATGTGATCGACTCCGAGGCGGCGCAAGCTGTTCTCCAGCGCGGTAAAAAGCCAGCGGCGCGAACCGCCTTGATGGTTGGGGTTGTCGCTCATGGGCATACTCGCCTTCGTGGCCAGCACAACGTCGTCGCGGCGGCCAGAGATTGCCCTCCCGGTCATCTCCTCTGATGCGCCCTGGCTATACATGTCGGCGGTGTCAATGAAGTTGATGCCCGCCCCCAGCGCGGCATCGACGAGAGCGGTGACGTCATCCTGGGTGGTTCGCCCGATCTCGCCGAAGTTCATCGCGCCGAGCACGAGCGTACTGACCTGCACACCTGTGCGGCCCAGCGTGCGGTATTGCATGACGGCTCCTTCTCAACAGAGGCAACGTGTAAGGAAGAGACATGGCCTGGTCCCCGGCCCGCCTCATCTGGCATCATGATCCCGAACAAACGGAACGTGGTTCCGATATAGAGAATACGGAACATTGTTCCGCTTGTCAAATACTGAAAAGGAGTGCGGGCACAGTGGTCGATAGCGAAGATGGAACAGGGTCCTCAGCCCCGCGCAAGCGCGCCGACGCGCGCCGCAACGAGGCAGCCCTCCTGGATGCGGCCGCCGCCGCGTTCGTCGCGTCTGGTGTCGATGTGCCCGTGCGCGATATCGCCGCGCGGGCGGGCGTCGGTATTGGCACCATCTACCGCCACTTCCCGACGCGGGCGGACCTCATCGTCGCCGTCTACCGCCACCAGGTGGAGGCGTGTGCCGCGGCCGGCCCGGCGCTGCTGGCCAGCAGCGACTCACCCCACGCCGCCCTGGCAGAGTGGATTCACCTGTTCGTTGATTTCCTGGTGACCAAGCACGGCCTCGCCGCCGCGCTGCAATCGGACGACGCGGCCTTCGAATCGCTCCATGCCTGGTTCATCGACCGCCTCGTCCCGGTCTGTGCTGAGTTACTCGAGGCCGCCGCCGCTGCCGGTGAGATACAACCCGGGATGGACGCGTTCGACCTGATGTATGGCGTCGGGAACCTCTGTGCCGGCGCGGAGCACAACGCCCGCTACGACGCGCGGCGCATGGTCGACCTCCTCATCGCCGGCCTGCGGGGCTCGGCCGTCGCAGGCGACAATTCTGCTCGAAGTGGCGCCCCCTCCCGCGTGTCGTCCTGAGTGCTGCGGCCACGGGGAGTTGTCCGGCGCACGCATGCAACCTGTCATTCTGAGCCCGCGGGCTCAGCATCTCGTTCCATGGGCTCGTCAGATTCCCTGACAACTCCCCGAGGGCGGACCACTGAGCGACGTCGAAGGACATCGTCCCGCAACCACCCAGACACGAGGCGCTGTCTACTCTCGCCTGTCATCCCGAGGCACGAGGGATCTCGTCGTTCTCTCTCGCCTCGCCCCCATGCCGCCGCGTCTCCGCCGCCCCCTACAGACGTCATCTCGAGCGCAGTCGAACTGACACGCAAGAGTGGTCGTCTCCTCCAACCCTGGTCGTCGGGGAACGAGATCCTTCCTCCGTCAGGATGACACGCAAAGTTGGACGACGCATCGGACCTGCTTGGTGCGGAACGAACTCCTGCGTCACGCATCAGATACGACACATGGAGACACCAGGAGGGGATGGGCGAAGGTGACGCCGTGACCTTGACAGCGCCACGCGGTCACCCGTAGCCCTGGCAACAGTGCCAATCAACCCCACCCGCAAGAGTTGGCACACTTACCCGGGCCACCGCGCCCGCCGCGCTCACCTACGCCACAGGCAGCACCTGTACGGACGGCTCGAAGTGCGGCGCAACCTCCGCGATCAGCCGCTCCATCTGCTCACGCTGGTTCCAGCTCGTGATGCGCAGCGTCACCTCGTCGAAGCCAAGCTGCTCGATGCGCTTCAGGTGCTCCACCGCCTGCTCCGGCGTACCGAGCGCCACGAATTGCTCCACCGCCTGCCGCGTGTAATCGGCGGTGTAGTAGGTGTCGAGGTAGCGCTTCGATTCCGCCACTGCCGCTTCGCGGTCCGGGTTGAGATTGATGTTGTGATACAGGCAGGTCTCGATCGTCGCCGGGTCACGGCCCGCCTCCTCTGCCTGCTCGCGAATGTCCTGCAACCGCCACGCAAGTTCGTTTGGGTCGAAGAGCGCCGTCTGCCAGCCATCGGCGTGACGCACCACCCGGCGGTGGGTGCGGCGGACAAGCTCGCGGTCACCGCGCGCGTTGTTGGCGATCCAGATCGGCGGCCGTGGTTTGGCGGCGGGCTTCGGTTCGATGGTGAGATGCTCGAACTGGTAGTGC
>JALYWD010000419.1 GCA_030852885.1 Chloroflexota bacterium
GGAGAGGGGTTGGGGGTGAGGGTTACGTCGCCCTAGGCCTCCAGGCCGGCGGTCGCGGCCTCGGCAATGCGGTCGCACATCTCCTCGCGGGGGATGCCGCCGCTCCAGCCTTCGGCCAGCACTTCCACAACGTTCGTCTCCCACTCCGGGCCGGCCAGGGGATTGGGCACCGGGTAGGAGTACTCGACGGCATCGAGGAAGACCTGCAGATCCAGGTCGGGCACGGAGGCCAGCCACGCTTCCTGTAGTCCATCCAGGGCCGGGATCACGGTTGCGGTATCTGCCAGGATTTGCTCAGCCTCCGGGGTGGCCAGGAACTTCACCCACTCCAGGGCGGCGCACTGGTTCTGGCTGCCGCTCCAGATCACGTTCGCCAGGCCGTGGATAGCGGATGCGCGCTGCTTCCCCTGGGGTAGCGGCACCACGGCCACATTCGGCAGGGCCTCGCTGTAGGTGCGGGCATACCAGGAGCCAGCGGAGATCATCGAGATGACGCCCGCGGGGAAGAGCATTTCATGCGGGTCATTGGCCTGCATCACAGCTACCGACGGCGACAAGCCATCGATCACGAAGTCGCCGGCAAACTGCATGCCCTCGCAGGAGGCCGGCTCGCCGAGCCCGGTCTCTGTCTTCTCCTCGTTGAAAAGGTGACCTTCGTTCTGCCAGACGAGGTTGTACCAGTTCTGCTGGCCGGTCATGCCAGCGGTGTAGCCCCACTGGGAGGTGTTGTCCCCCTCCTTCACGGTCAGCTTTTCCGCTGCTGCGCGCAGGTCATCCCAGGTCCAGTCAGCGGTGGGGTAGTCCACGCCGGCCGTATCGAAGTGATCCTTGTTGAAGTAGAGCGCAATGGTGTCGAAGTCGCGCGGGATGCCGTATGCGGTGTCCTCGAAGGTGTAGATGGCAAGCAGGGATTCAGGATACCCTGCGGTGTCGATCGTGCCGTCATCGATCAGGCCCTGGATCGAGACCAGGGCTTCCTGCGAGGCGTACACCGGCAGGTTGTCCGCATTGATCCAGAAGACGTCGTACGTGGACCCGCCTGCCACACCCGTCTGCAGCTTGGTCCAGTAATCGTCAAACGGCACAATCTGCACCTCGACCGTGATGTTCGGGTGCTTGGCGTTGAAGGCCGCAATCTGCGCGTCAACGCCGGGCTTCTGCGCCGCGTCCCAGATGCCGTAGGAGATGCGCGCCTCCGCGCCGTCGCAAACCGCATCCTGCGCCGCGCGGGCCACCGGCTGGCCCATGCGGCCACCCAGTGTGCTGAGCCCCAGCCCGGCCGCGCCGGCGGCCGTGCCGCGCAGGAGCGTCCGGCGGGTGGCGTACCGCTGCAGGTTCATGAAGGCGGCGTCGCCCAGAGAGTGGGAACGGGTCATCGTGAATCTCCTGTTCCAGTACTTGTGCAGCTTGCGGAAGGTTCCAGCACGTCACGAGGGGCTGGAGTGGTTGTCTGGGAAAGCGGGCAGGACCTCCTTCCTTATTGATCATCGCACGCCGAATCAGGGTGAGTAGCTTAAGCCCTGGCAGGCGATTTGTCCGAGACCCGCGAAGCACAGGAACAGGAGTGTGGTGCGGTTGGTCAGGCTGCCGAAGGGGCGCAGCCTCGCCCGCCGGTCTCCGGGCAGAGGAAGCCATTGTCGCAGAGCACGCAGGCCGCGCCGGCGCCGAATGCTCCCTGGCAGTCTTCGTCCTGGCGACAGGCTGAGCACGCACCTACCCGGAGGTTCGCGCAGAAATCCGCATTGCCGGTGGTGCGCATGCAGAATCCGTCCGCGCCGCATGGGATATCGGGGTTTTCGATGCCGCAGGAATTATTCTCGAGCACGCACCCTCCGGTGTTGTGCGCCGCGCAACGCGAGATGTCCTTCTTCCCGCGCTTGGGCTTTTTGCCAACACAGATGCCAGAGCAACAGGCGCTGCTGTCGCCGCGGCAGGCCACATCCACATCGAGACAGCCAAAGGCATTGGGCTCCGGCAGCTTGCGGCGCTTGCGCCGTTTGCGGTTCTTCTTGGCGGATGCAGCCGCCGGGGTCAACAGGCCAACGGCCAGTGCGCCAAGCAGGCTGCGCCGCGCTGTTGGCAGCGAGATGAGCTCGCGGAGTGCCGTGTGTCGTGGATCAGGCATGGGTGAACTCCGTTCAGGTCATTGGCAGGAAGATCGCCGCACACGCTGGTTCGGCTGGCGCATAACGGAAACCAGAACGCCCCGGAGACCGACCGGTCTCCGGGGCGCTGATCAGCGATGTAGCGAGCTACGCCGGCGTGATGTTGTGGTTGATGCTGAACAGGTTGCCGGGGTCGTAGATCCCCTTGATCTGGGCCAGGCGTGGGTAGTTCTCGCCGTAGGCAGCCTGCACCCGAGCGCTGCCCTCGTCCGTGGCGTCCATCATCATGTTGACGTAGGCTCCGCCCGCGGAATGAGGATGCAGCGCGGCCCAGTACGACCGGGCCCAGGCAATCAGGTCCGGCGTGTCCGCCGGGTCCGGGCTGACTCCCACGATCACCATGCCCCATTTGGCGTGGCGGTAGTTCCATGCCGTGGCATCGCGCGGGACCCGGCCCGCCGCCCCGTCGATGGGATACAGGTGCATTGTCGATTTCCACGTCGGCAGCGACGCGGCGTACTGCAGGTGCGTGGCAACGGCCTCATCGGGAATCTCGGCGAAGAAATCCGCCTTCCAGTACCACTGGTCGCCAGCCGGGTACAACGCGTCGAACATGCTCTGTAGCGCCGGGTGGGTTAGCGGCGCCACCCAGTCCAGCGCCGGTGCACCGAGGTGGGCGCGGGCCTGCCCCAGCGTTGTGGCCGTCTCTTGCTCATCGCCCGTGAGCGCCCACATCAGGCCGCACATCTTCTGCCCCCACAGCTCCTCGGGAAATGGCGCAGCCGACGGCACGGTCATGAACAGGAAGAAGGCGTAGACATCATCCGGCGCTTGCGGGCTGAACGTGCGGTACCAGCGCAGCAGGTCGGCAGCGCGGTCCATCGGCCAGAGCATGGGGCCGGCGGTCAGGTGCTCCAATGGATGCAGCCGGAACAGCAACGAGGTAACGACGCCAAAATTGCCGCCCCCACCGCGCAGCGCCCAGAACAGGTCGGGGTGCTGCGTGGGACTGGCGGTGACGAAGGAGCCATCGGCCAGCACGACATCGGCCTCCAGCAGGTTGTCGATAGCCAGGCCGAACTTGCGGGTGAGGTAGCCCAACCCGCCACCCAGCGAGATGCCGCCCACACCCGTCGTCGAGATGATGCCGCTCGGGGTGACCAGGCCGAACGGGAAGGTGGCGTGATGCAACTCGCCAAGCGTGGCCCCGCCTTCCACCCGGGCCGTGCGCGCCTCGGGATCGACGCGCACCCCGTGCATCAGCCCGAGATCCAGCACAATGCCGTCATCAACAGTGCCCAGGCCGGCGCCACTGTGGCCGCCGCCGCGCACGGCCAACGGCAAGCCGTGCTCCCGGGCCAGGTTCACGACGGCGATGACATCGGCCACATCGGTGCACTGGGCAATCAGCGCCGGCCGCTTGTCGATCATGGCGTTGTACACGGCGCGGGCTTCGTCGTAGCTCGGGTCCCCCGGCTGAATGACCGGGCCGCGCATGGTGGCGGCAAGCTCCACAATCTGTTCAGCAGTGAGCTGGGTGCGAAGATCAGATGCTGTGCGAGACATGGCAACACTCCTTGCTGGAAACGTGCGGAGTAGCGGCTGCCGGAGAGCAGCAAGAATCGTGGGCGTTTGGGGCGCCAGCCAACGCCGGGTCAATGGGCATGCGTGTCACTCCTTTCCGCAAGACGAAGCACAAGCGCCTGCCGTGAGCGTATGGCGCGAGCGCCCCGCCCACATCGAGCGAACACCCCACTTCTTGCGGCAGGACCCCCCAGATCAGGCGCCAGTGACCCCAAGCCTGGCCGCCGCCCGCACCGCCTCGGCGCGGTTCGAGACGCCCAACTTGGCGTAGATGGCGGAGATGTGGTGGCCCACGGTTTTCGGCGTCAGGAAGAGTTGCGTAGCGATTTCCGCGTTGCGGCGGCCAGTGATGACCAGGTGTAGAACGTCCAGCTCACGCCGGGTCAACCCCGCCGGGTTGGTGCGCGTGTCGCGGTTTGGCCCGCGGCGGAGCACCGGCCGGTATGGCACGCCGCGGGCGCGTAAGGCGTGAAGTGCCCAAGCAAGCACTGACTGCGCGCCGAGGTCTTCCAGGTACGACACCGCCTCATGGACGAGTGTGAGGTCGCTGGTTTGCAGGGCGGCCAGGGCGGCGTCATAGGGAAACCCCAGCGCCCGCCATGCGGCGGCCGCTCCGGCAAAATCGCCAGCCATCAGCAACGCATACGGGTGTGCCAGGTCTGCGCCGGGAATGCCCTGCTCCCCCGCCTGGGTAAGACGCCAGGCCACCTCACCCCGTTGCCAGCGGTCTCCGCGCTCAGCGGTGAACTGGGAGACGGCACGCGCCTCTACTGCCGCACGCGCCGTGTCTCCGGCCAGCAGGGCGGCTTCTGCCCGCGCCATGCGTACAGGAACCAGGCGCAGCAGTTCGCCAGTGCGTGAAGCAAGCGTCAGCGCCTCATCGAGCAGGGCGCCGGCTTCCGCCTCGCCCCGCCGGGCCAGGATCAGCCCCCGGGTGGTCAACGCCAGCAGCCGCGCGTTCAGCGGGAGTGTTGGTTGCGCCAGGAGCGCGGCGCTTTCGTGCAATGCTGCGTCCCACTCCCCGGTGTGCAGGAGGAGAATGGTGCGCGTGGCCAGGAGATAGCGCCGATAGGTGTCCAGATCATGATCGGTGGCGAAGGCAATGGCGGTGGTGAGGCGGGCCGCGGTCCCCGCCAGGTCCATGCGCACCAGGGCGCCCCAGGCAAGGTTGATCAAGGCCCGGCACGCGTGATCGCAGTGGCCGCCCGCCTGCGCCATTTCCAGGCTGCGCCACACCAGCGCTTCTCCCGTGGCCAGCCCGGCGTTCTGCTGGGCGGTGCCCACATTCGCCAGGGCGTGGATGAGCGTTTCCGTCTCCCCCAGGATTTCCCCGAGGGAGATGGCCCGCTGGCCCCAATGCAGGGTGCCCTCCAGGTCCTGGGCGAGCATGCAGAGTTGGGCAAAGTTGCTGTAGGCCATGGCCAATTCTGGCCCCGGCGGCAGGTTTTCCAGCACGGTGATGGCGTTCCTGCCGCTTGTGGCGGCTGCGGCGCCATCCCCCGCCAACCACTGCAGACGGGAGAGCCAGCGCAGGTTTTCCCCTTCCTTGCGTTGATCCCCAAGCTCACGCCAGAGTGAAAGCGCGGCCTGCCGGGCAGCGATGGCTTCGTCGCCCTGTTCGCTGAAATAACAGGCAATGGATCGTGCTTCCAGCAGGCGGGCGCGCGCTGTTGCCGGCAGGGCGGCGGCAAACCGCAAGGCGCGGGCGTATTGCGCGGCAGCTTCGCGGTGGGCGTGTAGCGCCTGGGCGTGTTCCGCGGCGGCCGTCGCCAGTTCCAGTGCCGCTACCCGGTTGTCAGCGGCCTCGGCATGGTGGGCCATCAGGGCCAGATCGCGTTCCGCTGTGGGCTCCTGCTCCAGCGCGGCCAGGATCTGGGCGTGCAGATGGCGCCGGCGCGGCGGCGAAATAGCCATCATCAGCGTCCGGCGCGTCAGTTCGTGGCGAAACACCAGGTGATCGTTCGTGGTCCGCAGCAGGCCGCACGCCAGGCCTTCCTCCAGGTGCTCGGTGCTCGGCCCGGCAACGGTCTCCAGCAGGTCTGGGTAGATCTGCGTGGCGATGACCGCGGCGGCATCCAGCGTGCGGCGCGCCTCCGGCGATAACCGCGCGGCCCGCGCCAGGACGGCGTCCTCCACCGAGGCCGGGATCACGTCCCCCGCCGTGGCCAGGATCTCGGTCAGGAAGAAGGGGTTCCCGCCAGTCAGGTGGTGCAGGGCGCCGGGATCCTGCCCGGCGCCGGTCGCCAGGCGGGCAACGGCTGCGCCGGAGAGCGGCAGAATCGGGAGCCGGGAAACCGCGTGGCTGCTTGCCGTATCCCCCAGTAGCAGACGGAGCGGGTGGCGTGGCCCCAGTTCATCGTCGCGATACGTTACGAGCACCAGGGCCGGCACACTCTCGATGCGGCGCGCCAGGAAGCGGAGCAGCCCGAGGGTCGTGCCATCTGCCCAGTGGGCATCCTCCCCGACGAGGATGGAGACCTTGCCGGGTGTGGAGAGCGATGCCAACGTGGCGCGGAACACCTGGTCCAGATCGGCCACTCCGGCAGACGTTGGCGTGATGCTGAGTCCCAACGCAGCGATCACATCGCGGAGCGATCCCAGTGGTCCCGGCGTGGAGATGGTGTCACACGATTTCCAGTGCACCTGGGCGGCATGCTGTGCGCGTTGACAGAAGGCCTCGACCAGCGAGGTCTTGCCCACGCCAGCCTCGCCTCCCACAAACACCATGCGCCCGGCGCCAGCGGCATGGCGGAGATGTTCATCGAGTTGCGCGAGATGCTGCTCGCGCTCGAGTAGATCCATGGTGCGATCCTCGATGCCGCGCCCATGATACGCCCATGAAGGGAAGATGTTTCGGAGCTGTGGGACGCGGCAGCAGTCTCGGAGCGGCTTTTGGCGGGCTGAACCCACTCTGCCTCCGGTTCCATCTCGATGAGAAGCCCCTCCCCCTGTCGCCCGTGAAACCTGAACTTGTCCTGAAGCCCGCTCCCGCCTATACTTCCCGACTGGAACCAAGCTTTCCGCGGAACGTGGGTCCATAGCCCGCGTTCTTTTGTGTTCGGAAAGCAGGCTGCCGCCGCAGGGGTGGCGGGTTCCAGCCCCCTGGGCCAGGGGTCAGACCGCATTTTTCATTGTTTCAGTCTCAACTGCGCCCATGGGGCGTTCCGGCGCCGCGCTGTTGCGGAGCGCCACCCCGCACCGGGTTGCCTTTGTGGCGCCCAGGAAAGGAGCATCGCGGGCATGAAGAGCGATTTCCAGTCCGCCATCAGCCAGATCGCTGCTGAGCGCGGTATTCCCCAGGCTGCGGTGCAAGCATCCATCGAGCATGCCCTGCAGGGTGTCTATCGCAAGATGGCCAATACGGAAGAACTGGTAAGAGTGGACATCGACAAGGCGACCGGCGCCGTCCGTATCTATGCGGTGAAAACGGTAGCCGAAGTCGTAGATGATCCTGATACCCAGATCAGCCTGGATGAGGCACGTGATTACGCGCCCAATCCGATCCTGGGGCAAACCATTGAAATCGAGCGCACCCCGGAGAACTTCGGGCGCATCGCCGCACAGACGGTGAAGCAGTCCGTCCTGCAGCGTATCCGGGACTACGAGCGCGACACCGTCTACGAGGAGTACCACGACAAGCAGGGCGAGGTGCTCAACGGCACCGTGCAGCGCGCGGATCCGCGCGCCGTCATCGTCGAACTGAACAAGGCCGAGGCAGTCATGCCGGCCCGCGAGCAGGTGCCGACCGAGCGCTACCGGCCCGGCCAGCGCGTCAAGGTGCTGCTGGTGGAAGTCAACAAGGACCCGCGTGGCCCGCAGTTGATTGTTTCCCGCTCGCACCCGGGGCTGATCCGCCGCCTCTTCGAGCAGGAAGTGCCGGAAATCTTCTCCGGCGCGGTCGAGATTATGGAGGTTGCGCGCGAGCCAGGTCTGCGCTCCAAGGTCGCCGTGGCGGCGCGCCAGGAGAAGGTTGACCCGGTCGGCGCTTGCGTCGGGGTGCGCGGTGTGCGCATCCAGAACATCGTGAATGAGCTGTATGGCGAAAAGATCGATGTCATTGAATGGTCGCCCGATACGGCGCAGTTCATTGCCAATGCCCTCTCGCCCGCCAAGCCGTCGTCCGTGACGCTGGACGAAGCGAACAAGGTCGCCACCGTCATTGTCCCCACCGACCAGATGTCGCTGGCCATCGGCAAGGAAGGGCAGAACGCGCGGCTGGCCTACAAGCTGACAGGCTGGCGCATCGATATCAAGGACCCGTCTGCCCTGCAGGAGATGGACGAAGAGCTGTTGCGGCAGGCGCGAGCCGCCCTGGCAGAAACGCCGGACGAGTTTGCCTGGCAGGGACGCCAGCCACGCCTGGTGCGTGCAGATGGCACGATCTCCGTCCGCGATCGCATCTTTGGACCGCTTGCTCCCGAACTCGTCGGGATGAGCGTCGATGTCGATATGCGGGGTCCAGCGCTGGAGGTCTTCTACAACCGAGATCTGCGCCACCGGTACGATTTCGAGACGGGCGAAGCGCTGTCCCTGGAAGATGAGCCGGTCACGGCCGGAGCACGGGGCGTTTGAGCGTGACGGAGGCGCCGTCCCAGGCCGCGCGCAAGAAGGGGGCACGCCCGAAGCATGTGCCGCAGCGGATGTGCATCATCTGCCGCGACCATGATGCGAAGCGCGGGCTTCACCGCATCGTGCGGTTGCCAGAGGGGGCCGTATCGCCGGATCCCACCGGGCGCCGGAACGGGCGTGGCGCCTATCTGTGCCACAAGACTGCCTGCTGGGAGAAGGCGCTGAGTTCAGGTGCGCTGGCGCGGGCCCTGAACATTGAGATTGACACGGAAACCCTGGATGCCCTGCGCCAGCACGCGGCCACGCTGCACCTGGAGCCGACCGCCGCCGCGGGCGCCCCGGCATCTGCATCATCATCATCTGGTACATCGGGAGGAGCACACTAATGGCAAGCACCTATCAGGGAAGACGACCTGCATCACGCAAGGGTGGTAAGGGAGGACGAGGCAAGAATTCGCGCGGTGGCGCGCGCACTGTGGCCCTGCGCCGTTCGGCGGCGCCGGTCGTGCGCGAGCCAGTCACACTACCTGGTGTTCTCACCATCGGCGAACTCGCCGAGAAGCTGGAAACGACGGGCGTTGAGGTCATCAAGGAGCTGATGAAGCTTGGCATGATGGCCACCATCAATCAGCAGATTGACTTCGCCACCGCCGCGCGCGTGGCCGAGGCCCTGGGCTGGGAGACGCTGGAGGAAGAATCCGCGCTGGGCGGCGAAGGGGAGGACTTCGAGCAGCGCCGCATCGAGTCCGAAGCGGACCCGAACGCGAAGCCGCGCCCACCAGTGGTCACCATCATGGGCCACGTGGACCACGGCAAGACCAAGCTGCTGGACTCTATCCGGTCCGCCAACGTAGCGGAAGGGGAGGCCGGGGGCATCACCCAGCACATCGGCGCCTACCAGGTGGATACCCATGGCCGGAAGATCACCTTCCTGGACACCCCCGGTCACGAGGCGTTCACCGCCATGCGCGCCCGCGGAGCGCAGGCCACGGATGTGGCCGTGCTGGTGGTGGCGGCTGATGACGGGGTGATGCCGACCACCCGCGAGGCGGTGGCCCACATCAAGTCCGCGCACGTGCCGCTGATCGTCGCTATCAACAAGATCGATCTGCCGGCCGCCAACCCGGACCGCGTCAAGCAGCAGCTCTCCGAGATGGAGGTGATGCCGGAGGACTGGGGCGGCGACGTCCCCTTCGTCGAGGTGTCCGCGCGCGAGAAGCTGGGCCTGGATGACCTGCTCGAGGTCATCACGTTGGTTGCCGATGTCCACGACCTGAAGGCGAACCCGCACAAGGCCGCCGCTGGCGTGGTGGTGGAGGCCAAGGTTGACCGCAACCGCGGCCCGGTGGCCACGCTGCTGGTGCAGAGCGGCACACTGAACCCGCGCGATGTCGTCGTCGCGGGTGGCACCTGGGGTCGCGTCAAGGCGATGTTCGATGACCGTGGGCGGCGCATCCGCCGCGCGGAGCCGAGCATGCCGGTCGAGATCCTGGGGCTACTGGAAGTGCCGCAGGCCGGGGACCAGTTCCTGGTCTACGAAGATGAGAAGCAGGCCCGTGAAGTTGCCGAGCGCCGCGCCGCCGAGCGCCGCTCCGAGGCCCTGATAGCTGGGCAGTCCAGCACCAAGCTGACAGACTTCTCGCAGGCGGTGAGCGAAGGCGGCCTGAGCAAGCTGCAGGTGATTGTGAAGGCGGACGTCTCCGGCTCCCTGGGCGCCATCCAGACGGCGCTCCTGAAGCTGAACGACGAAGTGCCGGAAGGGGTGCAGCTCAGCATCACCTACGCGGGCACGGGCGCGGTCAACGAGTCCGATGTCAGCCTGGCCTCCGCCACCAACTCGATCATCATCGGGTTCAACGTCCGTCCGGACGTGGCGGCCAAGCGCGCGGCCGATGCCAGTGGCATCGACATCCGCTTCTACAACATCATCTACAACTTGCTGGATGAGGTGAAGGCGGCCATGACCGGTCTGCTGGCGCCCATCTACCAGGACAAGACCGACGGCTACGCCGAGGTCCGCGAGACCTTCAAGCTGCCGGGCGGCGATGTGGTGGCTGGTCTCTACGTGCTGGACGGCAAGATCAACCGCAACAGCAAGGTGCGCGTGCTGCGCAGTGGCCTGGTGCTGCACACCGGCACGGTCAAGTCCCTCAAGCGCTTCAAGGACGATGTCCGCGAGGTGGCGGCCGGGTACGAGTGTGGTGCTGGCCTGGACAACTTCAATGATCTGCAGGTCGGTGACCAGCTCGAGTTCTTCCATGAGGAAGAGGTTGCTCGCACGTAGCTGAATGAGGCGGCGCGCAGACTGAAGCAGGTTGTGCTTCAGTC
>JALYWD010000424.1 GCA_030852885.1 Chloroflexota bacterium
AGCGCCGCGAGATCCGCCGCCACGACGTCTGCCGGGTCCACCCCGGCCACGTGGCAGGCGGCAGCAACCAGAGAGAGCGTCGATTGCACCTGCTCCAGCGTGCCTGCGGTCAGCGGCCGCCACTGCTGCGCTGCCGCGCGCAGCAGCGCGATGGTTGTGTCACGCGGCGGGGCGTCGGGCATGGCCAGAGCGAGGTCTGGCCGCACCTGCTCCCAGTCAAAGCCCAGGCGCAGCGCCTCAACCAGCAGCCAGTAGATAACCTGCGATGCTTCCAGCCGCGTATCCGCCAGGGGATCGCTGTGCCGGTGCTCACCCGCCAGGACCCCCGCCAACTCAGTCAACTCGTCCGCGACGCGACGGGAGACACTTTTGCTGGTGTCACGCAGGAGGCGAGAGGTGCCGGACACAGCGCCAAGATCGTTGTCGCGCAGGTACTGGTAGGAGGCCATCTGGGCCCGGGTCAGGTCGCCAAGGCTGGGCCCAGATCCATATACGTCAGCCGGGTCAAACTGCCGCTCCTCGACGATCTGCAGCGAGCCGTCTTCAGTCACGCGGCGGTAGTAGCAGGTGGCGTAGCCATCGTGGCAGACCGCGCCCTGCTGGATCACGCTCATGAGCAGGCTGTTGCGCTCGCAGTTCACGCGCAGGTCAGTGACAACCTGCTCATTGCCGGACGTTTCACCCTTGCGCCAGAGCTTGTTGCGGCTGCGGCTCCAGTAGTGGGCCCGGCCAGTTTCCTGCGTCAGGCGCAGGGCTTCCTCATTCATGAACGCCAGCATCAGCACGCGCTGGGACGCATCTTCCTGGACGATGACCGGAATCAGACCCGCATCATCGAATCGCACAGACTCGGTGGGGAGCGTAGCGGCGTCCATCAGACCGTGAACTGGCGGACCGGCACGCCGTGGGCGTCCAGGTGCGCCCGGGCGTCGGAGACGCGGTACTCGCCAAAGTGGAAGATCGAGGCGGCCAGCACCGCGTCCGCGCGGCCGGGCGCGAGGGCGTGCACCAGGTGATCGAGGTTGCCCGCGCCACCGGACGCGATGACCGGGATATTGACCGCCGCGGCCACGGCCTCCAGTAGTTCCAGATCGTAGCCATCCTTCGTGCCGTCACGGTCCATGCTGGTCAGGAGAATCTCGCCAGCGCCGCGCCGCGCAGCCTCCGCGATCCACTCCACGGCATCGAGCGGCGTCTCCTTGCGGCCCCCGTGCGTGAACACGCCCCAGCCAGAGCCGTCTGCCCGGCGCCGGGCATCGACCGCGACCACGATGCACTGCCGCCCGAAGCGTTCGGCTCCGGCGTTAATCAGGTCTGGATCGACAATCGCGGCGGTGTTGATGGACACCTTGTCGGCGCCAGCCGAGAGCAGTTCGCGCATGTCGGCCACGGCGCGCACGCCGCCGCCAACGGTCAGCGGCATGAAGACCTGGTCGGCCGTGCGTTCCACGACGTCGATCATCGTGCGACGCGTGTCAGAGGTCGCCGTGATATCCAGGAAGACGAGTTCATCAGCGCCTTCGTGGTTGTAGAAGGCCGCCAGTTCCACGGGATCGCCGGCATCGCGCAGATTGAGGAACTCCACGCCCTTCACCACCCGTCCGGCAGTTACGTCCAGGCAGGGAATGATGCGACGGTATGGCCCCGTGGCGGGCAGCAGATCGGCCACGGTTGCAGCTTGTGTGCTCATGTCTCAATCCTTGGTGGACGGGCCAGCGCGATGGCTTCGGCCAGGTCCACGCGCCCGTCATACAACGCGCGACCGACGATTGCGCCCGCTGCTCCCACCTCACGCGCCGCTTCGATGTCCGCCAGTGTGCCGACGCCGCCGGAGGCGATAAAGCCGGCGTCAACGGTTGCGATCAGGTCCGAAAGCGTCTCCAGATTCGGCCCGGCAAGTGTGCCGTCACGCCGGATGTCGGTGAAGATGAAGTGCCGCACCCCGGCGCTGGCCAGCGCCAGTGCAACGTCGGTCGCCAACGCATCTGACTGGTCGAGCCAGCCGCGCGTAGCCAGCTTGCCATCGCGGGCATCGAGGCCCACCGCGATGGCGTCTCCCCAGAGGTCCACGGCTGCAGCCACGAGCTCCGGGTCTTGTAGCGCAACCGTGCCAAGAATTGTGCGCGAAATCCCGGCCGCGAATGCATCTTCCAGGTTGGCCAGCGAGCGCAGACCGCCGCCAAGCTGAATCGGAATATCGACGGCATTGCGAATGGCGGAGATGGCATGGAGATTGACCGGCCGGCCAGCGACCGCGCCGTCGAGGTCAACGACGTGCAGCCACTCGGCGCCGTCCTCCGCCCACCGTCGGGCTGCGGCTGCGGGGTCTGCATCGAAGACGGTCTCGCGCGAGAAGTCGCCCTCCACCAGGCGAACGCATCGCCCATCGCGGAGATCAATTGCCGGGTAGATGATCACGCGAGAACCTGTTCCTTGACGGTGGGAGCCTGGGCGCGCACCTC
>JALYWD010000429.1 GCA_030852885.1 Chloroflexota bacterium
GCAACTCGGCATGGATGAAATGGACCTGGCGCAGGTTCGGCTGTGAGGGATCGCGCGCCACACGGGAGCGGTGCTTGACGCACGTACCCAGGTGGGCGTCTCCCTCTACACCCAGCCCGGCCAGCAGCGTGATGCGTCCGTTGTTCGGCTTGCTCATGGTGTGCGTGCCGCTGCGGCTGACGGCGGTGACCTGACCTGTCATGGCGGACCCTCGAACGTAACGGCGGGCTCACGAACGGAAATTGATGCGCATTCCAGCGCGCTAGTCTCCCAATCCCCAGTGATTCCGGAGGCGCTCCCCGGCGGCGTTGAAGATCAGGACCGTGAGAAAGATCGCCAATCCGGGGAACCCCGTCAACCACCAGGCATCCAGGAAATACTGCCGTCCCATCGCCAGCATGGCGCCCCACTCCGAAGACGGCGGTTGCGCACCCACGCCCAGGTAGCCCAGCGTGGCCGTGGTCAGCAGTGCCGCGCCGATATCGAGCGTGGCTTGCGCGCCCACCGGCGCAACCGAGTTCGGCAGCACATGCCGCGCCAGGATGCGGTGATTCGGGCATCCCAGGCTGCGCGCCGCCTCGACGTAGAGGTCGTTCTTGACCGCGAGCACCTGGCCCCGGATCAGGCGCGCGTACCAGGGCCACCACACAATGATGATGGCGATCATGGCGTTGAACAGGTTGGCGCCCAGAATGCCGATGATGGTCAGGGCCAGCACCAGCGCCGGGAACGCGAGAAAGACGTCCGTGAGGCGCATCAGGACGCTGTCGACGGCGCCACCGAAATACCCGGCCACGATCCCGATCGCCAGCCCCACGGATACCGCGCTGATCAGGATGACGAACACGTTCGGCACCGTGCTGCGCGCGCCGGTCATCACCCTGCTCAGGACATCCCGCCCCAGCGGGTCTGTGCCCATCAGGTGCGTGCCCGAAGGCGGCTTCAGCTTGTTGATGATATCGACCTTGTCCGGGTCGTAGGGCGCCAGGGCCTGGCCGGCCACCACGATGATCATCAGGATCACCAGGGGCGCCCAGGTCAGCACCACACGCGCCCGGGCGCCCAGCAGCGCACGCGCTGGCACGGCCAACGGGTTACGCGTAGCGGATGCGGGGATCGATAGCGACATAGACCACATCCACCACCAGGTTCGCGATCAGGTACACGGTGGCCACCAGCAAGGTGGAGGCCACGATTGGCGCGGTTTCTGCCCGCAGGATGGAGTTCAGGGTGTAGAGCCCCAGGCCAGGGAAGGAGTAGACCACCTCCACCAGGAACGCCCCGCCCAGCAACGACCCGAAGATCATGCCCAGGGAGGTGACCACGGGCAGTAGCGCATTGCGGAGCGCGTGGCCGTAGATCACGCGCTGCTCGGAGAGCCCCTTGCTGCGTGCCGTCCGCACGAAATCCTTCCCCAGGACTTCCAGCATGGAGGCGCGGATGGTGCGGCTGATAATGGCGATCAGCGGAATGGCCAGCGTCACCGCCGGCAGCACCAGGTGGCTGAGGCTGCTCCGCAGGCGCACCCAGTCCCCGTGCAGCAGGCTATCCAGCACAAACATGCCGGTAGTGCGGTCCGGGCTGCCCAGCTCCGGCGCGATGCGCCCGGAAGCGGGCAGCCAGCCCAGGTGCTTGTAGAAGACGACCTGGAAGACCAGCCCGGCCACGAAGAGCGGCAGCGCCACGCTGGCGAGCGCCAGCGTGCCCGCCGCGTGATCGAGCAGGCTCCCGCGGTGCGCTGCTGAAAGCACGCCCAGCGGCAGCCCGATAAGAATGGCGATAAAGAGCGCGGCCAGCGTTAGTTCGAGCGTGGCCGGAAAGTAGTTGCTGAGGTCTTCAGCCACGGTACGGCGCGAGGAGTAGGAGTAGCCGAAGTCTCCCTGCGCCACACCCGAGGTATACCGCCAGAATTGCTCGGTCAGCGGCAGATCCAGTCCCATCTTCTCGCGCATCGCCTCGTAGTGCTCTACACCGGCCTTCCCTACCGCGCCGCGCGCCGGATCGCCCGGCAGCACGCGCGACAGGAAGAAGGTCAGGAAGAAAATCCCTGCCAGGACGATGAGCAAGCCGGCGATGCGGCGAACAAGATAGGCAAGCATGACCCAGATCCTGGAACGCGCCGTCTAGCTGCCGAGCGACATCCGCTCCAGCGGCACATAGGCCGTGCCATTGATGTAGTTGAACTCCCAGCCTTCCACCGTGTCCTTCATGGCGGCACGGTCAGCCACGCTGTGCAGCCAGACAAATGGCTCATCCTCGTAGGCGAGGTCGAACCCTTCCTGCAGCGCTGCCTGCCGTTCCTCGGGATCGAGCGTCGTTTCCACCCGCGAGATGATTTCGTCCATCTCCGGATTGCTGTAGTACGAGAAGTTGCAGCACGACGCCGGCGGGAGGCTACGTGAGCCATAGGCCAGCGCCAGCAACTGGTAGCTATCCGGGTAGTCCGAGCCCAGGAAGGAGAACACGGCCGGAAGCGCCTGGGCGGGGTCACCGTTCAGGTGCTGGGCGTACAGGGCATTGCTCTCGATCGGCGTGATGGTGAGGGTGACGCCGATGGTGGCGAGATCCGCCTGCAACACCTGCAGGGACAGGTTGGCGGGCTCCCACTCCTGGGCTACCGCAATTTCCATGTCCATGCCATCCGGGTACCCGGCCTCAGCCAGAAGCGCCTTCGCCTTCTCCAGGTCATAGGTGTACTGGGTGGATGCGGGCGCGTACCCAAACATGGGTGGCGTCACGCTGTCCATCTTCTGGCCACCACCCCAGACACCCTCAATGATGCCGTTGTAGTTCAGGGCATAGGCCAGCGCCTGGCGCACCAGGACGTTGTCGAACGGCGCCATCTGGGTGTTCAGGGCAATCATGGTCTGCCCCATCGAGATGCCCTCGACGGTGACGATGCCAGGTGTGTTGGCAAGGGCGGTCATGGCCTCCGCGGAGATTCCCGCCAGGTAGTCGGCGTCTCCTTGCTCCAGCATGAGGCGCGCAGTGGCCTCCTCCGGGATGTACTGCAAGATAACGCGGTCCAGGTGGGCCCCATCAGGCCAGCCCTGCCACCAGTCAGGGTTGCGTACCAGCGTGGCTTGCCCCAGATCCTGCTCGAAGCTCTCCAGGGTGTAGGGGCCTGAGCCCGCCGCGTTGGAGGTGAACCACTCGTGCGCGTAGGGGTCCTCCTCGGTGGCGTGCTCTGCGACCACGGCGGGATTCACAACCTGGTTGGCGAACACACTGCCAAGGGAGTTCAGGAAGGGCGAGAACGGCTGCTTGATGGTGAACCGCACGGTCTGGGGATCGACCGCCTCGACCACCTCAATCTGGTCGAGCAGGAAGTCCACACCCAGCTTCAGGGCTTTGGTGCGCTCATAGCTGAACACGACGGACTCGGCCGTGAGGGGCGATCCATCGGCGAACTTTGCCTCCGGGCGCAGCTTCACCGTGTACTGCAGGCTATCTCCGGAGATGCCGCCATTCTCAACCGTCGGCACCTCGACCGCGAGCACCGGCACGATCTCCGCGGTATCAACGCCCCGGAAGCGGAAGAGGCCATCGTACACCTGCGCCAGGATGCCGAAGCCGCCCGAGCCTTCCCAGTTTTCCGCGGGATCGAGCATATTCGGCGTGCCGGAAACGATGACCATGTTGAAGAGGGTTTCCTCGCCGTCCTGCGCCGCGCGGGTCACAAACGGCGACGGCG
>JALYWD010000473.1 GCA_030852885.1 Chloroflexota bacterium
CGCATTCATCACTCCGTTACGAGGGGGAGACGCGCTCACGCGCTCAGGGGGAGACGCTTCGCTTAGGGAGTAAGGGAATAAGGAGATTTTTCCGACGTCATTCCTTACTCCCTTATTCCCTGAGGCCCGCAGGCCGTCTCCCACTACGCTGTCGGTGCTGCCGTCATATCGAACTCGAGGCGGACATTTTCGTCCAGCGAAAGGACGACCGGCACACTCGGCGGGGTAATGCCGAAGACGGGCATGTCGAAGTTCGTGGCCGCCTTCACGACCAGGTTGTCGCCGTCCTTGCTGGCTTCTGCCTCCCAGGCCACGACCTTGGTGGTGTCGCGTAGGGTCAGGTTGCCAATGAGGGTAATGTCCTTCGTCTCGCCGTCCGCCAGCGGTGCATCCAGCCCCTCGACATCCAGGAGCACGAACGTGGCCAGCGGGTACTTCTCGGCCTCCAGCGTGTTGTTGTACAGGTAGTTGTCGCGGCGCGCCTGGTCGCTCTGCAGCGTCCGCATATCAACATCGATGCGCGAGCAGGCCAGTGGCATTCCGGCGTCATCAAAGCCGATGGCGCCAGCAATCGCCTGCGTCTTGCCGATCGCGGTTGTGGCACCTACCTCCGCCAGTTCTTCCTGGGCCACGTAGCGCGCCTCGGATTGGTCCGCGACGATGGTGTAGAGGGAAGCCGCTTCAACATCCGTGGGCAGTGATCCCAGCTCGGACGTCGAGCAGGTTGGCAGGCCTTCCGGGGCGGGATCGAGCACGCCCATCGTGCCAGCAGCCGGGGTGGCGGTGGCCTGGGCATTGACGCCACCCACGGCAGAAACCAGCAACCCGGCCGCCACCAGCGCGCCGGGCGCCGCAGCGAGCATGGCACGACGGGAACGCAGCATTCGCATGAAACAGACTCCTTGCACGTGGTGCAGTCTCTCAGTTACGACCATCCGGAGCGGAGGTGGCCGTGTGGTTCAGGGTTCCCGGTCACGGCTGTCACCAGCTCCGCGGCGGGACTTGTCCAAGGTACACATTTGTTCCCAGCAAAACCTTGGCGTTTCCTCAAAATTTTCTGGGAATGCGTTAGGGCCTGAGCACAGACGCGCTGCTCGCGGGGAGATTGTGCCGGATCAGGCGCACCGTGGGGTTCTCCGCACTACGTTGTCCACGTTATTGCTCCTACGTATGATTCGCACTGACAATAATTGAAGTACGGTAAAGGATGATCACATGCCCATGACGACATCGCGCGCTCCGGCGCCAGAGGCGCCGCCTGCCCTGGCTGACGCATTGGTTACTGCCCTGGAGACGGTCCTCCCGCACTACCACCGCGTGATGCGCCGCGCCATTGCCCTGGTTGAAGGTGAGGAGCGGCTGCTCTTCCCGCAGTTGCGCTGCCTGCAGATCCTGGCCCGCACCGAGGGCCCCGCGTTCGCCGCACAACTGGCGCGCGCCCTGCTGGTGACCCCTCCCACCATGACTCGCACGCTCGACGCCCTGGTGGAGCGAGGTCTGGTCGAGCGGCAGCCCGAGCCGGCTAGCCGCCGCCAGATCGCCCTGGTGATCACGCCGGACGGGCAGGCGCTGGTGGACCGTTATGAGGCAGTCATTACCGCGCACCTGCACACGCTGATTGACCCGCTACCGGTAGACCGGCAGGAACGGCTGCTGCTGGCCCTGCACGACCTCGGCGCCCGGTTGAACGAAGACGCCGGGATAGAAGAGGACGCATGAGCACCGCGACCCTGACACGTACGGAGCGCCCGGAGCCGGCCACCTCCCTCCAGGATGCGCGCGACCCGCAACCCGGGTCCGCCATTGAGGTACGCGATCTGGTGCGCACCTTTGGCGAGTTCACCGCCGTGGACCACCTCAGCTTTACCGTTCCGCACGGCGAGATCTTTGGCTTCCTGGGGCCGAACGGCGCGGGCAAGAGCACGACGATCAAGATGCTCTGCACGCTCCTGCGCCCTACCTCCGGCGTGGCCACCGTGAATGGCTTCGATGTCGCGCGGCAACCGAACGAGGTGCGCTCCTCCATCGGCATCATCTTCCAGGACTTCAGCCTCGATGAGCGCATCACCGCCGAGGAGAACCTGCGCTTCCACTGCATGATCTATCACGTGCCCCGCGCCGAGCGGCAGCAACGCATTGCGCAAGTGCTGGAAATGGTGGACCTGGCTGACCGTGCCAACGACAAGGTCGGCACGTTCTCCGGCGGCATGAAGCGGCGGCTGGAGATCGCGCGCGGTCTGCTGCATCACCCCGCCGTCCTCTTCCTGGATGAGCCGACGGTCGGGCTGGACCCCCAGACCCGCGAGCGGCTCTGGGAGCAAATTCACCTCCTGCGCAAGCAACAGGCCATGACGGTCTTCATGACCACGCACTACATGGACGAGGCGGAAAACTGCGACCGCATCGGCATCATCGACCACGCCAAACTGATCGCGCTCGATACCCCTCGGCAACTGAAGGCGAGGATCGGCGGCGATGTCGTGCGCCTGGGCGTGGCGGAAACCGATGTGGCCGCGGCGCGCGACTTTCTACAGCAGGGGTATCAGATCGCCGCGACGGCTGATGGCCATGTGCTGCGCTTTGAGGTGGACCATGCCGACCGTTTTGTGCCCGAGCTGTTGCAGGCCATGCCGATGCCCGTTTCGCGCCTGGAGATCGCCAAGCCAACACTGAACGATGTCTTCCTGCAACTCACCGGCCGCGCGATCCGCGAGGAGGGAGCTGGCAGCAACGACAAGCTACGGGCCCAGCTTCGCCGGCGTGGCAGAAGGGGCGCGTAAGTGGCGACACCTGTTTCCACGGCGCACGCCCGCCCGGTGGCGCCCCGGCGGCTGATTGATATCGAAGCAATCCTGATGCTTTGTGAGCGCGACATTGTGCGCTTTTTCCGCGAACGCGCACAGTTGTACGGTTCACTGGCGCGCACGGTGGTCTGGCTCTTTGTGCTGGGGGCGGGCCTGCGCGGCTCCATCACGATCCCCGGGAATACGTCCTACCTGGCGTATGTCTTCCCCGGCATGCTGGCCATGGCCATCATCTTCGCTTCGTTCCAGAGCGCCATCAGCGTCATTTTCGACCGCGAGTTCGGCTTCCTGAAAGAGATCCTGGTCGCGCCCATCCCGCGTTCATCCATCGTCGTCGGCAAGGCTCTCTCCGGGGCCACCATCGCCACCGTCCAGGGCATCATCATTTTCCTCTTTGCTCCGCTGGCGGGCGTGCACCTGACCCCGTTTTCGGTGTTCGCGTGCATCCTGGTGATGCTGCTTTCCGGGCTGGGTCTGACGGCGATCGGTCTCTGCTTCGCGGCGCGCATGACTTCGTTCGAGGGGTTTGGCACGGTCAACAACTTCATCATCCTGCCCCTCTACTTCGCCAGTGGTGCGCAGTTCCCGCTGGACCGCGCGCCGCAGTGGATGCAGACGCTGGCGCTGCTCAACCCCCTCGCCTACTCGGTGGATCTGCTGCGCGGCCTGTTGATCGGCATCTGGACCTTTCCGCCGCTGCTGGACCTGGTGGTGCTGATCCTCTTCGCCGTGGTATCGCTGGCGGTGGCGACGTGGTCATTTACCAGCCAGGAGTGACCTCGCGCGTATCCCGCTCCGCGATGCGCGCATCCAGCGGCCGGGAGATGGTGTGCATTCACCATCTCCCGGCCGGCGCCTTCCCTCACCCCAGGGCGCGGTGGGAGGCTTATCCCTGCTGGAAGCAGTAGAGACGCCAAGCGTTGTCACAGGGATCACTGTGGCTACTGGTCCAGTCATCATCGACCTCGTCGGTTTCGCCGACGCGACCGCTGAGCCCTAATGAGCCGGAACTCCACTCCCCGCAGATCAGGTTGGGATCAGCGCTATACGGTGTCCCGTTCGTAGCCGTGTTGCTCCAGGCTTCCCGGTCATCCGCGACGTACTGGCCGGTTTCGGTCCGGTCTATCGGCACCGCGAGGCTCCCGGACACAAGGGCCGTCCAGTTTGCCGCAATCGGCAGGCCGTCGGTCCGCACATAGCGGCCCGGGTTCTGGGTAAAGCGAGCCGCTGGCGACCCGGTGGCGTCAGAGAGCCATGCCTTGTAGGTTCCGCTCAATCCCGCTACGCCGGCCCGTTGCTGGCAGATGGCATCGGCGCCTGTCAGCCCGCCCAGGTTGCCGGTGTGCAAGGTGCTGGTCGCGAAGGTGGTGCAGTCACCACCCTGACCACACCCGACACATTGATCATTGACACAGGCCTGCCCGGCCGGGCAAGTCTCGCAGCCGGTGCACTGGCCATTGACGCAGGTCTGCCCAGCGAGGCAACCGCCGCAGCACTCCGTCTTGCGAATGCACTTGCCCTGGCAGCTCTGGAAACCCTGCTTGCACCGGCAGCGTCCCTTGCGGCACCTGGCCTTGCCGCAACAGCGCATCTTCTTGCGATGCTTCCCCTGCTTCTTCTTGCAGCGCTGTCCAGGTTTGATGCACATCTCGGCCTGGACCTGGGCCGAGCCGGTATCTGGCAAAGCCAGGGCCGCCACCAACGCGGCCCCGAGCGCGCTGGCGCCGCGTCGCGTGGCGGGCACTCCGAGATAGCGAGACAGGGCGTCAAAGCGATTCGCATCCACCGGGCAGGACTCCTTTTCCCAGCATGCAGGCCACGCCGGAGAGACGAAATCCACACACCGATGACTATTGGCTCTCTACAGTCAGTTCGCGTCACGCCATGATGCATCGCGATATCTGGCTATTGGTTGGAAAGGTCCAGACAGCGAAGAGGACACGAAACATCGGCCCCTTGAGGGTAGCGCCTCCTGACCTTACTGGCTCCTCATCAGTGCGGCAAGGGCCGATCAGGGGACCCGGGTCGCACCTTCGGATAGCGGGCAACCCATTTCATTTCGCGTTTATCAACACCGAATCAGATGAGCAAGCGTGACCACACTCCTGGCAGAGACGCCGCAAGGTTACCCAGCGGCCTGCCGGGTAGCCGGGCCACGCCCTGTCCGGCGTGCTGACTTTGGGTCGGGCGTCCAGGGAGTGAGGCCCCACGGCTTGAAGACCGAGAGGATCACGGCAGCCGCCAGCATCAGGAACGACACGACCGGCGGGAAGAGGAGCGTGTTTGGCAACGCTCCCAGCGATGCCCGAAGATCGTCTGCACGCAACCCGCCCGACAACATCTCCGGAATGCCGGTCAGCGTCGGCGTCAGCGAGAAGGTCACCAGCGCGAGCATGATCAGCGCCAGGGCGGCGAAAGCCGGGTGGGGCGCATCATGCGGTCAGCCATGGGAGCCTCCTTCCGCGCAGGCGACTGGAGGCGAGCATATCGCCGGCGCGTCGAGGGATGAAGGGGCCGGTAGCGGCTGAGCGACGTTCTGGCGCAACGTGGCCAGGATCTGCCGCAGCACGGCAACCTGGGCATCGTCCAGGCTGCCGCGCAACTGTCGATCAAACACCGCCACCACCCGTCGCAGGCGGTGGAACATCTCCTCGCCGGCGGGAGTCAGCTCCACGACGTGGACGCGGCGGTTGGCGGGGTCGCGCCGCCGGGTCAGCAGCCCGTCCGCCTCCATGCCATTCAGGTGGTGGGTGACGGTGGCGCCCTCAATACCAATCTGGGTGGCAATCTGCCGCTGATTGGCCTGGGGATGCTGCTTCAGGGTGATCAGGATCAGCCACAGCGGGCGTGATCCCCCGGCGTCCTCCAGGGCCTGCTCGAAGGCGCGGCCGACCTCGCGAGCGGTCCGCGTCAGTTCAATGCCGAGTGGAGGTGAGGTTGGTGATCCGCTCATGGCCAGAGGATACCATATTTAATTAGAATACTAATCATTTGACATCTAATCGTGTGGTCGTTATGCTGACGTTCCACGCCGGAGTTGCCGCTGCGCTGGCGCACCGTCCGGTGACCCCTGGAGGTTTCCATGAAACTCAGCCTGACCATCACCAGCTTTCCTGACCATCACCAGCTTTCCTGACCAGCCCCCTGGTCCCTTCTTGACCAGCACTGGCCGCGCCGCCGATGAGGCCGGCCTGGACACCGTCTGGGTGGCGGATCACCTCCTGCAGGCGGACCCCACGCACTCGCTGCAAGATCCCATCCTGGAGGCCTACACCACGCTGGTCTACCTGGCGGCGCAGACCTCGCGCGTGCACCTGGGCACCATGGTGACCGCGGTCACCTACCGGCCAGCCGCGCTACTGCTCAAGGCGGTGGCGACCCTCGATGTCCTCAGTAATGGCCGCGCATGGCTGGGGATCGGCGCGGGCTATCACCAGGGAGAGGCAGACGCGCTGGGCTTGCCGCTGCCACCCACTCCGGAGCGGTTCGCCCGGCTGGAGGACACGCTGCGCCTGGCTCTCCAGATGTGGAGCGACAACCCGGCGCCATTCCACGGGGAGGTCCTGCACATGGAGCAACCCATTGGCCATCCGCTTCCCGCGAGCCGCCCGCGGCCACGCATCCTGATCGGTGGGACCGGTGAGCAGCGCACCCTGCCGCTTGTTGCCCGTTACGCGGACGCCTGCAACCTGTTCGATATCCCTGATGGAGGCGCTACCGTGCGCCGCAAGCTGGATATCCTGCGCCAGAACTGCGAGGAAAGCGGCCGCCCCTGGGAGGACATCGAGAAGTCGATTGCCACCCGGCTGCGGCCAGACGAAAGTGCGGAGGCCCTGGCAGACCGGTGCCGCGCGTTCGGCGACCTGGGGCTCGACCACGTCGTGTTCCTGCACCCGGAGACCTGGACACCTGCGGATGTCGCCCGGCTGGGCGACACTGCGGCGCAACTGGCCGCATGAGCATGACGGACCTACCCGAACGATGGGTAGGCAAAAGGGCGATCAGGATTCATACTATATAAAGATTGAACGAGTGTCCTGTACGGCCTCATGACCCATCGCTTTTCCAGGAGAATGCCTCAGAACCATATGCAGAATCATCCCAATGGTGGCCCGCCTGACCGCAATGGCCACCGCTTTTCCCCCTCCTCCGCTGCCGCAGGGCAACGCGGAGACGGCCGCTCCCGGTCCTTTGCCGGGAATGGCACGCCCCCTGAATCTGACCCGGAACCAGCACGGCGGATGCGTCTGCCGCGCCGCGATGACGCACACGCGGTAGCCCGCAATATCCGCCAGACCTGGCAGAGCATTGTGCGCGTCATGGGCCTGGTCTGGGCGACCAGCCCGAAGCTGACCAGCACGCTGGGCATCGCGTCCGTCTTCCAGAGCGTGCTGCCAGCGGCACAGGTTTGGCTGGCTGGCCGCCTCATCGACGCCGTGGTGTCGGGCATTGAGGCCGGCGGCGATGCCGAGCATGTGCGCATCATCGTGATCATCGCGGTGGTGCAACTGGCGTTGCTGCTCAGCTCCAGCCTGCTGCAGACCCTCGCCAATATCAGCCAGCAACTGCTACAGGAGCAGTTGGCCATTCACGTCCAGTTGCAGATCATGCGCCTCGCGGCCACGCTCGATCTCGCCGACTTCGAAAACGCGGAGTACTACGACCAGTTACAGCAGGCTCAGCGCGAATCCGCGCGGCGGCCGGTGGACATGGTCTCCGGCGTGTTCGGGCTTGGGCGCTCGCTGATCACGTTCGCCACGATGATCGCCTTGCTGGTCGGGCTCTCGCCGTGGATCGCGGTGGCGGCGCTCATCTCACCGATCCCCGCCTTCATCTCCGGCTCGCGCTATGGCTGGTGGGGCTTCCAGCAGATGCGCCGGCAATCCCCGGTGCGCCGCGTGATGTCCTACCTCACCAACCTGATGACCACCGATGAGTACGCCAAGGAAGTGAAGCTCTTCACCGCCGGGGACTACTTCATCGACCGCTACGAGCGCACCGCCGAGGGGTACTACGCGGAAACACGCGACCTACTGGTGCGGCGCTACCTGGCCGGGTTCGGCTGGGGTTCGCTGACCACCCTCGCCTCCTCCGGCACCTTCCTCTATGTGGCGCTGCTGGCGGTGCGCGGGCAGGTGACGCTGGGCGCGTTGACCGTCTTCACGCAGGCCGCGCAGCAGGTGCAGGGCGCGTTCCAGGGAATCCTGGGCGGCATCCAGGGCATCTACGAGCATGGTCTCTACCTGACCACCCTCTACGAACTGCTGGAACGGCAGCCGACGATCCACGCGCCGGAGAACCCGGTTCCGGTGCGGCGCCCCTTCCAGAAGGGGATCGAGTTCCGCCACGTCACCTACCAGTACCCGGACCGCGATGTCCCGGCCCTGGACGATGTCTCCTTCACTATCGAGCCGGGGCAAACGGTGGCGCTGGTCGGGCGCAACGGCGCTGGCAAGTCCACTATCGTCAAGCTGCTGGGCCGGCTCTATGACCCGGATGAGGGTCAAATCCTGATCGACGGCCACGATGTGCGGGAGTACGACCCGCAGGAGCTACGCCGTGAGATCGGCGTGATGTTCCAGGATTTTGCGGCCTACCAGGTCTCGGCCGGCGAGAACATCGGGGTCGGCAATGTCGATCAGGCCGATGACGAGGTGGCTATCGTCTCCGCTGCCGAGCGCGCTGGCGCGGACGATGTCGTGCGCAAGCTGCCGAACTCGTACGACACGACGCTCGGCAAGTGGTTCGAGGGCGGACACCAGCTCTCTGGTGGTGAGTGGCAGAAGATCGCCCTGGCGCGGGCGTTCATGCGAGATGCGCAGATCCTGATCCTGGACGAGCCAACGGCCGCCCTGGACGCGCAGGCGGAGCACGATCTGTTCGCCCGCATCAAGGACCTCACCAGGGGCAAGATGGCGCTCTACATCTCCCACCGCTTCAGCACGGTGCGCATGGCGGACCGCATCCTCTTCCTGGAAAACGGCCGCCTCGTGGAGCAGGGCACCCACGACGAGCTAATGCTGCAAGGCGGACGCTATGCGGACCTGTTCGACCTGCAGGCGGCGAGTTACCGGTAAGGCCTATTTCCTGCGGCGATCAACATGAAGGCTCCTGGCGTAAGCCAACGCCAGGAGCCTTCGCCATACAATGCCGGTATGGCTGACTTCATCGGCATCAAACGCTCTTCTGGGATGACTGGAATCGCGAACACCTCACCAGGCACCAGGTCACGGCTGATGAAGCGGAAGAGACGGTGTTCAGCGAAGCCGTTGTGAAGCCCACCTACAAGAATCGGTTTCAGATGATTGGCCCGACATCATCTGGCAGAGTATTGTCAGTGATTGTGGGACAGGTTCCTGGAAAGCCCGGTACTTACTACGTCTTCAGCGCGCGGCCAGCAAGTCGCAAGGAACGATTCACGTTCCTCCAGGAACAGAAGGACGGCAAACTGTGAGCAAGCTCAAGCCAACCGTTGATCTCGGCTATCCGACTGAAGCCCAGGGAAAAATCCCGTCGTTCGCCAACATTGAAGAAGAAGCCGAGTTCTGGGATACCCACGACTCCACGGACTACCTGGACGATGTCGAGCCCATCCGGCTGGCCCGCAAGCAACACCGTGTGTACAGAATTCTTGTGACACTGAGTGACGAGGAATTTCGGGTGCTTGAGGCCCACGCAACACGTCAGGAACTCAGCCCATCGGGCCTTGCCCAGCGCTGGATTACCGAGCGGCTGCGGCAAGAGAGGCGGGACCAGTTGCAGACCCCACCAGAGGTTGAACATGGCGCTGCAGATTAGCAATCCCAGGATCATCCGGCTGGTAACGGAAGTGAGTGAGCGCACCGGCGAGGATGCCGAGGCGGTCATTGAAACGGCCTTGCTGGAACGGCTGGAGCGACTGCCCCAGTCGGTCCAGGCGGCAGGTGAAGAACACCTCGATGCGGCTGAGATGGAGCGACGCGAGCGTGTGTATGCGTTGGTGCGCGACATGCAGCGGCAAATCAAAGAATCGGGAGTAGACATCCCAGATCCTGGAGAGTACCTGTATGGTGAAGATGGACTGCCCAGGTGATTGTTGATTCGTCAGCGATGGTTGCAATCCTCAGGCAGGAATCCAAGGCCGAGATCTGTTTGACGACACTGATGGCATCGCCAATCACACGGATGTCCGCAGCGAGCTATCTGGAAACAGCAATTGTTCTTACTCATGTGCCGGTCAGAGAACTTGCCGCGGAACTGGATGAACTTATCGCCTTTGCGAACGTCACTATCGAATCGGTAACTGCGGAGCAAGCGAGAATCGCACGAGTGGCGCACAGACGATACGGGCGCGGCAGTCAACACCGCGCCCATCTCAACTTCGGAGATTGCTTCACCTACGCGCTGGCCAAGGTCTACGATGAGTCCCTGCTCTTTGTGGGCAACGACTTCGTCCACACGGACCTACGACCAGCGCTTTGGTAACCGCGTAGCTACTCCCCGCCCAATCCGTTCAGGATGTGGTCTGGCACCAGGTTCAGGTAGACACCGTGCTCTGCCAAGCCCTGGTGTCAGCCAGCACGAAGATGAACTCCTCCGTGGAGCCGACAGCGCTGACCTCTCGCTCGTCCGCAATCCCAGTAGCGCCGATCTTCTCCACGATAACCTCGGAGCTGCCTACGCCGCGCCTTCCATCATCGCCGGATCAAACGCCACCATCGGGAAGCGCTCGGCCAGCCAGGCTTGCCAGACCGGCTCGACCTCGGCCACGCGCTGTGCCGCGTCATCGCCAGAGAGATAGAAGCGCAACGTGAGGTAGGTCAGCCCCATCGGGTGCGGCACGAAGTGCGCCAGCCCCGGCGCCGGGGCGTCGAGCACGATCAGCAGCTCCTCCGGAAAGGCGGGCTGCCCGGCCCAGGCGACCTGCCCGGCGAGGTCCGGCGCGCCGGGGCCGGAGCGCACCTGGGTTCCCTCGGCCACCTCGCCAATCCCGAGCTCACTCATGAAGCGCGCCCAGACATCTTCCTTGGACGCTTCAGACGTGCCCATGACCTGGAACGAGGCTGTCGGCTGCCCGGCAAAGTGCGCCAGGTGTGCGCGCAGCACGCGGAAGAAGGAGAGCCAGCCGTAGAGATGCTGCTCGAACTGGGCGTCCCACTCATCCGTATCGGCGTACCAACTGTGCACCACGCGCACGACGCAGGTGTCACCAGAGCGTGTCTCCACATACCACTCGGTGGCCACGGTGGGGTTGTCCGGCCCCAGGTCATCCGGGGCTGCGGCCACGAAAAGATGCGGCGGATCCCAGACCTTGACCTCCGCCAGGGAATCCATGCTGCCATCGGGGCTGAAGTGGGAGACAGTCTTACCACCTACCCGCTCCTCCACCTCGGTCGGCACGAACCAGGAAGAAATCCCTGGCCCGGTGGCGATCGCCTGCCAGACCACCTCTGGCGTGCCTGGCACGTCTGTTTCGGCTGAGACCCAACGACGTCCGTCTTGTTCGATCTGGACAGGCATTATGGTTCCTCCTCCGTTGATTGCTGTGGCAGCGGGTGGGCCATTACCAGCAGGCGATGCTCGCGCCCATGCGGCGCAGCGGCGTCGTGGTAGCGCGCCACCAGCGTGGCTACGGCGGTCAGCAACTCATCGCTGAAAGCGGCGCGTTCGGCAGCGGAGCGAAAGCGGATCTCGGTATCCAGGGCGAGCGTGGCCAGCGGAGTATCGGTGCGCCGGGAGCGACGCAGCATGACGCCCACCTCAGTCACCACCCGCCCGGCGAGCGCCAGCAGGTAACTGGCGGAGAGGTGCTCCGGCACACGGTCCGGCGTTGCCCCAGCCGGCCCCAGAGCCGTTGGCGACACGATGTACGAGGCCGCGCTGGCCACCAGCAGGCGCTCTTGTATTCCGCCCCATTTCCGGATCTCCGCTTCGCGCACCAGGTGGTGCGCTTCCAGGGTCCGCAGGTGATAGTTGAGCTTCTGCCGGGCAATGCCCAGCCGCGCGCCCAGCGCGGCTGCCGAGGCGGGTTCGCCCAGTTCGGCCAGGAGCCGGCTGCGGACCGGATCCAGCGCGATGACGGCTGCAGCCGGGTTGTCGATCACATCCACTGCGTCCATGCCACCCAGTGAATCATTGACAACTATTCTTGTCAATGGTTTTGTCGTGGTCTTACGCTGCGGTCACGACGCGCTCCAGCACCCTATCGCGCGCC
>JALYWD010000479.1 GCA_030852885.1 Chloroflexota bacterium
AGCCATGCAGCGTCAACTGCTTGTGCAGGATCTGCGGGCTGGGATCAACCGTCGTCTCGTTGCGCTCTCCCACCCAGACCGAACGCCCCCAGACGCGGGCGCAGTCCAGTGAGGCCAGTCGCCCGGCAGGTGCGCCGGAGAAGTCCATCGTCAGGTGTGCGCCCTCACCGTGCGTGGCTTCGTAGATGCGGGCCACCGCGTCCCCGGCCATGGGGTCGATCGCCAGCTCCGCGCCCAACTCCAGCGCCAGATCACGCCGCAGCGGGATGGGATCGACCGCGATGACGCTCGCTCCCGCCGCCCTGGCGAAGATCAGACCGGCCAGCCCGACGCCGCCCATGCCGAACATGGCTACTGTCTCGCCGCCGGCAGGCTGTCCGCGCTTGATCGCCTGGTAGGCCGTCCCCGCGCCACACGCGCAGTACGCTCCGTCGACATAGCTGACGCCCTCGGGCAGCGGAACGCAACTCTTGGCGTCTGCCACCATGAAGTCGGCGAACGCGCCATCCCGCTGCCAGCCATAGGAGCGGTAGGTGCGGCAGTGCAGCATCCAGCCAGAGCGACAAGCCCGGCACTCGTTGCAGCCGGTGATGTGGTAGCAGGCCACGCGGTCGCCAACCTGCAGGCTGGTTACGCCCGGCCCTACCTCGATCACCTCGCCCGCGGGCTCATGACCGGGGATCGTACCGGCCACGCTCGGTATCCACTGGTCATGGGCGGACGGCTCGGCGCTCTTCTCGTCCGGAGAGGGCCGGTAGAGGAAGCCCAGGTCGCTGCCGCAAATGCCGGCGGCGCGGATCTGCAACAGCACCTCGCCCGGACCGGGTGAGGGCCGGGGCGCTTCGACGAACTCCAGGTTGCGATTGCCGAGGAAGGCGACGGCGCGCATCGTCATTTCACCTGATCTCGTGGCGCAGATGAGCGCGAGGTGCGAATCATCTCGCCACTCGCGCTCACTGCCCGTTACATCGGGTCTAACGGTTGTTTACGCTGGCTTGATGGTGGCCAGGACCTGGTCCATCGCCGCTGCGGCCTCGTCCATGGCGGTCTTGGCATCCTTCTGGCCAAGCACCACTTCCTGGACCGACTGCGCCCAGACGTCACCAACCTGCGCGAACTCCGGCAGCGCCGGCACCTGCACGCGGGAGTACTCGTTGATCAATTCCTGGTAGATCTCGGAGTAGTCACCCCAGCCCGCCATGTACTCGAGGACCATGGGATCGTTCGCGGCGGAGACGCGGGTCGGGTTGATGTTGTTCTTGACTGCCGAATCGGTCAGGATCTTCTTGCTGGTGGCCCACTGCATGAAGAGCCACGCCGCATTCTTCTCCTTGGCGGCGGAAGCCAGGCCCAGCGACCAGATCCAGATGTTGGTGTGGATGCCGCCCGGCCCCTCCGGCGGGATGGCGTAGCCAGCCTTGCCGGCCACCTTGGAGGCGGTCGCGTCCTCGATGCTGCCAGCCATGTGGTCAGCATCGATGAACATCGCGGCGCTGCCGTTCATGAACGACTGCATCGCCTCGTACCAGGTGAAGCCGGTCACGCCCTCCGGCGCGAACTTCATCAGCTTGCCCCAGTAGTCGGTGGCCGCCACACCGGCCTCGTTGTTCACGGTCGACTTCCAGGCGTCGACATCCATCACCTCGCCACCGTACGACCAGAAGACGGTGCCGTACCCGGTGGTGATCGTCGGCCAGGTGCGGTCGCCACGGGCGACGAAGCCCGCCACCTTCTGGCCCTCGAAGTCCATGCCGTTCAGTTGCTCGGCAACGGCCAGCATCTCATCGTAGGTCTTCGGAACCTCGATACCCTGTGCCTCGAAGATGTCCTTGCGGTACATGAGCGCATAGGCTTCTTCGTTGACCGGCAGCGCCCAGAGGTCACCCTCACCGACGCCAGCGCCCGGCGTGCCGTCCCAGCGGTTGACCGTGATCAGGCTCTCGAAGAAGTCGGCGAAGTCCCAGTCCGGGTTCGTCAGGGTCGGGTCATTGACGTAGCTGTCGAGCGGCTCGATCCAGCCACCGCCGACGTAGCGGAAGTCGTCGACGTAGCCGGTCATGAACACGTCATACGTGCCCGCGCCGGTGGAGAGCGCCAGCAGCAGCTTCTCGCGGAACTGCGTCTCGGGCAGCTTCTCGTACTTGACCGTGATACCCGTCAGCTCTTCGAACTCGGGGAAGAAGGGCTCCATGGCATCGGTGTACGGGTGCTCGACCAGGATCGGGTAGATGGTCTTGCCACTCTCCCGCTTCCAGTCGAAGTCGCTGGGCGCGGCCGGGGTGGCGTCCTGCGCGCCGACCACCGGCACGCTGCCGAGCAGCCCCATGGCTACTGGCGCGGAAACACCGAGCGCGGCAGCGCGGCGCAGGAACCCACGGCGATCAACACGGCCCGTGTGCAGGGCCTGCATCAGATTCAGGACTCGACGATCTTGCATCGTGTAATCATCCTCCTCGATTCGTCGCCACCCGGAGTCGCAGCGACGATCCATGGCTGTTCATCCAGCCATTCGCCTCCATGTGAGGCCTTGCTCCCGATCTGGGGTCTGTCGCTGTCCTCGTGACTCTCGGGACAGGCAGCGCGGCGGCGTTCGGATTTCACGACTTCTGCAAGAGCTTTCAAGTCGTGACAAAGATTCCGGGCCACCGAGTGACATGAACCATAGGAAAGTTCGGGCAGCGTGTCAACCAGTTGTATGATGACCGGTCGCTCCCCCCAGCTCTCGTAGTGGCTCAGGCTGCACTGTCGAACACTGCTCGCTACACCGGCACGATCATGTTCTTCATCACACCGCCGGAGAGCGCAGCCTCCATGGCGTCGTGGAACGACGTCAGCGGGTATGCCTCCGCGATGAGCGGCTTCACGTTCAATGAGCCGTCGGCTATCGCCGCAATCGTCTTCGGGTAGCAGTAGGGCCCCAGGTGGCTGCCGTGGATATTGAGTTCCTTGGTGTCCCCGATCACCGTCCAGTTCACGGTGGCCGGCTCGTTGAAGACGCTGAACTCCACGAATGTGCCCAGCTTGCGAATCATCTGCAGGCCGGTGTTGACCGAGGCCGGGTTGCCGCTCGCCTCGATGTAGACATCGCAGCCGTAGCCGTCGGTCAGGTCCTTCACCTTCTGCACGGCATCCTCGGTGGTGACGTTGAGGCCGAGGTCCGCGCCGAACTCCCGCGCCAGGTCCAGGCGGTAGTCGCGCGCATCGACGGCGATCAGCAGGCCCGGCTTCGCCATCTTCGCGATCTGCAGCATGCACAGGCCGATATTGCCAACGCCGGAGATGACGACCGTGTCGCCCTCCGTGATCTCGCCCCGGTCCACCGCGTGCCAGGCGCAGGCCGCTGGCTCGATATACGCCGCCTCGCCCGCCTCCAGTGACTCCGGCACCTTGTGCACACGCGCCGTCGCCGGGTACAGGCAGTACCTGGCCATGCCGCCATTGACCACGTTCTGGAAACCGAAGATGTAGCCGAACTGGCACATCCAGTAGTGCCCGCTCAGGCAGAAGCGGCACTTCTCGCAGGGCACGATCTGCTCCGCGACGACGCGGTCCCCGATCTGCGCCCCGTGCTTTTCGGCGGCGCCTTCACCCAGCGCCACCACCCGCCCGGCGTACTCGTGCCCGGCGGTCACCGGCCCGATCACGCCGCCGCCCTTGCCGTCGATCCCCCAGAACAGCTCACCGCCCGTGAAGCACTTCATGTCCGAGGCGCAGATGCCGCACGCTTCGACCTCGATCAGGACTTCATTGGGGCCGGGCGTTGGCACCGGCACCTCTTCCACACGGTAATCACGCGGACCGTAAACACGGACCGCCTTCATCGTTGCCTCGACCACGGGAACAGACTCCTCTCGCGCCGCAGCGCACCACTTCACTCAACAGGGGAATGGGACCAGTTCGGACGCCGGGCGTCAATCGACCCGCAGACCAGTCACGATGTCAAAGAGATGGGCGCGGTCCGGGTTGAACGAGAAGTCCAGCGTCTGCCCCATCTCCGCGGGGTAGTCCGCTGGCGCACGCGCCACCACGAACTGCCCGCCCGGATCGAGGGTGATCAGGCGCTCGTTTCCCAGGTCTTCTACTACGAAAACCTCGCCACTGACGACGGAGTTACCCCCCTGCCCCAGGTGCACATCCTCCGGGCGCAGCCCGAACTGCACCTTGCC
>JALYWD010000496.1 GCA_030852885.1 Chloroflexota bacterium
ACTGGTTGCACTGGCGCACCAGTTCCTTCCCCAGATCGGACAGGCCGGGGCCGGTGTCTGGCGAAGCGGGGTACTGGAAGGGCACTCCGTGCGCGAAACGGTTCGGGCGAGACCAGGTGATGCCGAGCGAGCGCAGGCCCAGCTCGTGATACACCTCCAGGGCGTCGAATTCGGGGTCTATGGCCTCCGCGCCCTCGAAGTGCAGCTCCATGGCAAACGTGCCATTCTCGAGGCACTCCCGGATCTCGCGCGCGGAGCGCACAATCTTCGCCTGGCCCTGGGACTCCCGCCCCAGCCGGATCAGGCGGGCCACCATGGCCATGGCCTCACGCTGCGCGTAGGCCAGGCTCATCGGCTCCGGGAAGAGGTTGGGATCGGTGTAGCGGCTGGCAATGCTGGAGGCGCGCGCCGTGGCATCGGCGTCGTCATCATCGTCGGCGGCGGTGACCTCGGCTTCCTCCGGATCGCGCACGAAGACGGCGAAGAAGCCGCCGCCCAGGCCACCCTCGCGGGCGCGCGGCAGGTCGAGATGGCCCACCTCTGCCCGCTCGAAGAAGGAGCGGTTGCTGAGCGGGAGATCGAGCAGCGTGTCATTGTGCCCATCAAAGACGGGGATACCGGTCGCGATGGTGGTTGGTTCGACTGTGGCAGTCACGGAAATGGAAACCTCCTCGTAAACAGAGCGCAGATTCGGCTGCCGGGTATGATGCACCACATGGTTGAGACGCGCGCGCCGGCGCGTGCCAGGAGAAGACGTCCATGAGTGAATCGGGTAACGGGTTGCTGGCCGGTCAGGTCTGCGTGGTGATGGGTATCCAGAACCGCTGGAGCATCGCTTATGCCATCGCCGAACAGATGGCGGAGGCTGGCGCCACGCTGGCCCTGACCTACATCGATGAGCGGGCCGGCCGTGACGCCAACACCTTGATCGAAAAGTACGGTGGCAAGGGCTACACCTGCAATGTGGCCTCCGATGAGGACCTGGACAAGCTTGGCGCCGACCTCAAGCAGGACTATGGCCGGGTGGACACGCTGGTCCACTCCATTGGCTTCGCCCCGGCCGCCGAGCTCGCCGGGCGCTTCGTCGATACCAGCCGCGAGGGCTGGCGGGTGGCCCTGGATATCAGCGCTTACTCGCTGGTGGCTGCCGCGCAGCGCCTGGCCCCGCTCATGACCGAGGGTGGGAGCATCATGACGCTGACCCACCTCGGCGCGGACCGTGCCTTCCCCAGGTACAACGTGATGGGCGTAGCGAAAGCGGCGCTGGAATCCTCGGTGCGCTACCTGGCCTACGACCTGGGTGAGCAGAAGATTCGGGTGAACGCCATCTCCGCCGGGCCGATCAAGACCGCTGCCGCACGCGGTATTCCCGGGTTCGCGGACATGTACGGCGCGCTCAAGGAGCGTGCGCCACTCAAGACCGAATTCGGGCAGGAGCAGGTTGCCGGGGTGGCGCTCTTCCTGGCCTCGCCGGCGTCGGCGGGCGTGACGGCGGAAACGATCTTCGTCGATAACGGCTACAACAAGATGGGGATGTAGCGGCCTACGGCGCACCTTCCAGCGCGAGCGCGATCTCGGTGCGGGCAGCGGGATCACGCTCACGCCGCCAGGCCAGTTCCAGCCCGGAGCGCGCCGGTGCGCCGCCGATGCGGCCCAGGGCCCACGCCGCGTGCCCGCGCACCAGCGGTGCATCGTGCCCCAGCAGCGCGGTGACCAGCGGCCGGGCATCATCTTCCGTCCCGATGTTCCCCAGAGCCACGGCCGCGTTTCGCGCCATGCCGGCGCGTTTGGCGCGCAGCACCGCCGTGCCCCGGTACCGCTCACGAAACGTGGTGGCGGACATCGCCAGCAGCGCGTGGAGCGAGGGATAGGCGTTTTCGATGTCTCGCGGCAGGAAAGCAGGGTCCGGAGCGTCCTGCGCCGCGCCGGTGTAGGGGCAGACCTCCTGGCAGACATCGCAGCCGAAGACCCAGTCGCCAAACTGGGAGCGCAGGTGGCGTGGGATGACGCCGTGGTTTTCGATGGTCTGGAACGAGAGACAGGCCGGGGCATCGATGGTGTACGGCGCGACGATTGCGCCGGTCGGGCAGCGATCCAGGCAAATCCGGCAGCGGCCACAATTGTGGTCCAGCGGGGCATCTGGCTCCAGGTCCAGGTCCAGCAGGAGTTCCCCCAGCATGACCCACGAGCCGTGACCGGGCACGATGATGCAGGCATTCTTGCCGTACCACCCGAGCCCGGCGCGCGCGGCCACCGCGCGGTCCACAATGCGCGCATGATCGGTCAGGAAGCGGGCCTCAACCGGGTGTCCCACGTCCGCTTCGATCGTGGCGTGCAGGGCTCGCAGGCGCTGTGGCAGGAGCTTGTGGTAGTCCGTGCCGCGCGCGTAGCGGCTGATGCGGCCGCGGGGTACACCGTCCCGCGGCTTCCCTGCGTCCGTCCCCCAGTAGGCGACTCCGACCGAGACGATGGAGATCGCCCGCTCCATGAGCACAGTGGGATCACACGAGGCAGCCGCACGCTCCTCGGTGAACCAGTCAAGCCCGTCCAGGTGGCCAGCCGCGATGCGCTCCCGGAGCACGGTCAGCGTCTCCGGGAAGGTGGCGGCGGTTGTCACCGCCGCCACGGTCAGCCCGGCTTCACGGGCGCGCTGCTTCACCAGCCGGGTGAGGCGTTGGCGGGGGGTAGGTGCGGGCGTAAGCGGCAGTGGCGCGGTAACGGTGCGGATCATGCGGTCAAGTATGGAACGTAGCGCGCTCTCTTTCGGCGTCCCGCGCAACGAACCCGACCGTTTTCGATGAATGAAAACAGACATTGGTCCAGAAGTTGCAGAAATGTTCGACATGGTTCATCGAACCGTTACACTACGAGTGGAAACGGTGCGGAGTCCTTGATTCCCCTCTGCCACGCGGCAGGACGGGAGGAGATGCGCACGCGCGATCGGGAGGTTGGGTGTATGGCTAGTGGTCCGAAGCGCTATCGCGTTGGCTATCGAGCCGCGAATGGATCCTGGATATTCGGAGCTCCACTGGACGAAACCTCGGTCGTCGGCTATTTCGATCCGGCGACTGACACCTGGTACGAGGGCGTAGCAGACATCCAGTCCGGCCAGTGGTTGCCGGAGGACTCCGTCCTGGGGCCGGGCACACGTGACTGCCCGGCAGGCTACCCGGTGAAGGGGAATCTGCCCTCCCGCATCTTTCACGTGCCCGGTCAACCGACCTACGGCCGCACGAACCCTGAAGTGTGCTTTGCTTCGGAGGCCGCTGCCGAGAGCGCAGGCTTCCGC
>JALYWD010000509.1 GCA_030852885.1 Chloroflexota bacterium
AGCGGATATCGCTCCGTCGGGCGCGGCACCCCCTGCTGGTCTCGGATGCTGTCGTGCCCATCGATGTAGACCTTGGCGAGTCCTTTCGCGTCCTGCTGATCACCGGCCCCAACACGGGCGGCAAGACCGTGGCCCTGAAGACGATTGGTCTGCTGACCCTGATGGCGCAGACCGGGCTCTTCATCCCGGCGGACGACACCTCGATCGTCGCCGTGTTTCCGGCGGTCTTTGTCGATATCGGAGACGAGCAGAGCATCGCGCAGAGCCTGTCGACGTTCTCCGGGCATATCCGCACCGTGATCGGGATGCTGCGTGAGGTTGGGAATGATGACCTCGTGCTGCTGGACGAGCTTGGTGCGGGAACAGACCCGCAGGAGGGCTCCGCGCTGGCGCGCGCAATCGTGGCGCGGTTACTGGAAGCCGGGCCGCTGGTAGTTGCGACCACGCATTACCCGGAGGTCAAGGCGTATGCATTCGCAACTCCGGGAGTGGAGAACGCCAGTGTTGAATTCGACGTGGCCACGCTGGCCCCGACATATCGCCTGATGATCGGCGTCCCGGGGCGCTCCAACGCGATTGCCATCGCTGGCCGCCTGGGCATGCCAAAGGACATCCTCGACCAGGCGCAGGGCATGCTCGATCCGGATGAACTGCGCGTGGATGCCCTGTTGCAAGACATCCGCCGCCGCCGGGAAGAGGCCGAGGCAGCGCTGGAACGCGCAAACGAGCGGGACGCCGCGGCCAAGCGACTGCGCGACCGGGCGCGGCAGGAACTCCGCGATGCGGAACAGGCGCGGCGCGCGGCCCGTGACGAGGCGTTGGCCGAGGCGGAAACCGAGCTGGCCGACGCGCGCGAGACGATGAAGCGCCTGCAGCGCGACCGGGACGCGCTGCACCTCTCCCGCGAGCACCTCGAGGAACGGAGGCGTGAGGTTGACCGGGCCTCCGAGGATCTCCGCACGTTCAGGCAAGAACGGCCTGCCGCGCCACCGCCGCTCCAGGGGAAGAAGCCGATTACCGCCGGGGACCGGGTCAACATCGTCTTGCTTGGCCAGGAAGGTGTGGTGCTTTCCGTCGATGACAATTCGGCCGACGTGCAACTGGGATCGCTGAAGATGCGGCAACCGCTCGCGGCGCTTGAGCGCATCGGGCGTGCACGATCCGAGCCGGACGGGCGGCAGGTGGTGATCGCAGCCGCTCCCCCGCAAACAGTCAACCTGGAGCTTGACCTGCGCGGATATCGCGCGGCGGAGATCGAGGCCATGCTCGACAGGTATCTTGAGGATGCCTACCGGGCTGGCATGCCGTTCGTACGTATCATTCACGGAAAGGGAACGGGGGCGCTCCGCAAGGTCGTGCGGGACTTCCTGTCGACGCATCCTGCCGTGGCCAAATACGAATCAGCGCCCGCGAACCAGGGTGGCGATGGAGCCACCGTCGCCCTCATGCGCGCAGTCTGAGAGTCCTGCCTTCGCTTGAACGAGCGGGGGCGATGTGTCATCCTAGTAAAGCAATAGGATTTGTGGGGATGAACGTGCACCCTGGTGCCTTGTCCCCAAAGTGTACCGGCGCTGGGATACTGGTGCGCTTGCGCAATCCCAATCAGGAGGAGGCTCGTCCTTGTCGGCAACCACGTCACGCGCAACGCTGATCTCACCATACGGCGGGGAACTCGTCGATCTGATGGTCCCGCAAGAGGATCTGGCGGACGCTCGCGCCTATGCGAGCACGCTGCCATCGCTCCAGATTTCGCCCCGGGCTGTGTGTGACCTTGAGATGCTGGCCACCGGCGCCTTCTCTCCAGTCAAGCAGTTCATGGGGGAGGCGGATTTCCGTGGCGTCGTCTCGGAGATGCGACTGGCGGACGGGACGCTCTTCCCGATGCCGATCACGCTGCCGGTTCCGGCAGACGCAGGTCTGGCGGTCGGGACGGACATTGCCCTGCGCGACTCGATGAACGATCTCCTCGCGATCATGACGATCGAGGAGCTCTATCCCTGGGATCCCGCCATCTTCGCGCAGCACGTCCTTGGCTCGCAGGACAGCAAGCACCCGCTGATCAACGAGATGAGCCGCTGGGGGCGGCTGAACGCGGCTGGCAAACTGCGCGTACTGCAATTGCCTCGTCACTACGATTTTCGTGAACTGCGGCGGACTCCGGCAGAGACGCGTGAAGTCCTGGCAGAGCGTGGCCGGAACAACGTGGTGGCCTTCCAGACCCGAAACCCGCTGCACCGCGCACACGAGGAGCTGACCAAGCGCGCAACGCAAGAAGTCGATGGTGTCCTGCTGCTCCACCCGGTGGTGGGTATGACCAAGCCAGGGGATGTTGATCACTTCACGCGAGTGCGCACGTACAAGGCTCTCGCCCAGAACCACTACGACCCAGACCGTATCGTGCTCTCGCTTTTGCCGCTCGCCATGCGCATGGCCGGGCCACGCGAGGCACTGTGGCACGCCATTATCCGGCGCAACCACGGCGTCAACCACTTCGTGGTTGGCCGCGACCATGCTGGTCCTGGAAAGGACTCGACAGGCAAGCCCTTTTTCGGTCCCTACGACTCCCAGGAAATGGTCCGGCAGCACCAGGACGAAATTGGCGTCAAGATGGTGCCGTTCTCGGAGCTGGTCTATTTGCCGGAAGAAGACCGGTACGAAGAGACCAGCAAGTTGCAGCCGGGCGTGAAGACCGCGAACATCTCCGGGACGCAGGTCCGCGAGGAGTACCTGGGCAAGGGTCAACTCCTGCCGTCATGGTTCACGCGCCCCGAAACGGCGGAGATTCTGGCCGAGGCCTATCCGCCCCGGCATCGCCAGGGCCTTTGCATCTGGCTCACCGGCCTGAGTGGCTCAGGTAAGTCAACGACCGCCGCGGTGTTGAGCGTGCTCCTCCTGGAGGCGGGCCGCCAGGTGACGGAGCTCGATGGGGATGTCGTCCGGACACACCTCTCGAAGGGGCTTGGCTTCTCTCGCGAGGACCGCGATGCGAACATCCTGCGCATTGGTTTCGTGGCCAGCGAAATTGCCCGCCATGGTGGCACGGTGATGTGCGCGGCAGTGTCCCCGTACCGCGGCACTCGTGACGCGGTACGCGCCATGATGGACGAGGACCAGTTCATCGAGGTCTACGTCGATACGCCGCTCTCCGTTTGCGAGGAGCGGGACGTGAAGGGCATGTACGCCAAGGCCCGCCGTGGTGAGATCAAGGAGTTCACCGGCATCAGCGATCCCTACGAGGCCCCGCTGAGTCCCGAGATTACGCTGGACACGGTCGATCACTCACCAGAGGAAAACGCGCGCCGCATCATGCGCGAGCTGGCCGCGCGCGGCTTCGTCAAGTGGGACGAGACCGCCGAAGCGTAGAACCAGCGCTAAAACGAGTACTGAGCAGGGCCGTCCGAAAGGGCGGCCCTGCTTCTTGCGGACGACGGCGAGACGCCGGCAGCGCGGTTGAGAAGCTTTGTCTGCTGCGCAGGGCTGCCATCTGAAGGTTCCCGGCCAGCTTGAGACGGCATGAGTCCGAGCCGATACGAGGTGCGAGCGGCGTTTATCGGGCCGTGGCCGTCAGCTCCGCGTTCCGGGGGCGGCTGAGCGCCGATTTCTCGATCGCCTGTAGCACAAACTCAAGTGCGTCACGCCAGGGCATGGCCAGGTCCAACAACCGGATGCGGATCGAGTGCCTTGTCAGTTTCACGGCGTGGCCCAGGTGTGACGTGAGCGTGCGCTCCATGCCTTCAGTGTCCACTGGGCGAATGACGATTTCGCGCTCACGCTCGATGATCGACTCGATGCCGAGCGCATCCACTCGGATGCGCAGAGCGATGAGGGCCAGTAGGTGTTCTACTTCGTCCGGTATTTCCCCGAAACGATCCTCCAGCTCATCGCGCACGTCATCCAGGGCGTCGACTGTAGTAATGGCTGAAATCCGACGGTAGGTGGCGAGGCGCAGCTCCGTGTCCAGGATGTAGTCCTGCGGGATGAGCGCCGTGATTGGCAGATCCAGGATCACCGGCCCGTGTTCCTCGAACGGCTTGCCGGACCGGATTTCTTCCACAGCCTGCGCGAGCAGCCGCACATAGAGCTCGTACCCCACGGCCGCGATGTGCCCGCTCTGCTCCGCTCCGAGGATGTTGCCAGCGCCGCGGATTTCCATGTCTCGCATGGCCAGTTGCATACCGGAACCCAGCTCGGTTGCTTCCTGGATAGCGACTAACCGCTCCTGTGCCTCTTCGGAGAGCGCCTTGTTTGGGTTGTAGAGCAGATAGGCGTAAGCACGATTGCTGGAGCGGCCGACGCGCCCGCGTAGCTGATAGAGCTGCGTCAGCCCAAGGGTGTCGGCATTGTCAATAACGATGGTGTTGACGTTGGGAATATCGACGCCCGACTCGATGATGGTTGTCGAGAGCAGAACATCGGAATCTTTTCGCATGAATCCCAGGATGATCTCTTCGAGAACTTCCTCGTCCATCTGCCCGTGACCCACGGCGAAGCGTGCCTCTGGCACGAGCTCTTTGAGGCGAGCCGCCAGGCGCTCGATGCCGCGCACGCGGTTGTGGACAAAGTAGACCTGCCCGCCGCGATCAAGTTCGCGCAGGATCACTTCCCGGATCAATTGGTCATCGGAGGGTGTCACGAAGGTGCGGATCGGCAGCCGGGCTTGCGGCGCCGTGTCGATGATGCTGATATCGCGGATGCCTGCGAGCGCCATATGCAGGGTGCGGGGGATGGGCGTTGCGCTCATCGAGATGACATCGACATCGGTGCGCAGCTTCTTCAGGAACTCCTTCTGGCGTACCCCGAACCGCTGCTCTTCGTCGATAACCACCAATCCCAGGTCCTTGAACTTGACATCGTCCTGCACCAGGCGATGGGTGCCGATAACGATGTCGATAGCACCTGCCTGGAGGTCCTTGATGATGTCGCGCTGTTGTTGCTTGTTGCGCAGGCGGGAGAGCATTTCCACACGGACCGGAAACGCGGCAAGGCGCTGGTTGAACGTGGTGTAGTGCTGCAGCGCGAGCACGGTAGTCGGAACGAGAATGGCGACCTGGCGGCCGTCATTCACGGCCTTGAACGCCGCGCGGAGCGCGACTTCCGTCTTGCCGAAGCCGACGTCTCCAACGATCAGGCGGTCCATCGGAGATTGAGATTCCATGTTGGTGCGCACGGAGTTGATAGCCGCGAGCTGATCACGCGTTTCCGTGTAGGGGAACGACTCCGCAAGACGCTCATCCCAGACCGTGTCCGGCCCAAATGGGCGGCCCTCGGACGCCTCACGGCTGGCGTAGAGCTGTACGAGCTCCAGCGCCATCTCGCGCACGGCGCGTCGCACACGCCGCCGTGTCTGTTGCCATTCCCCTGATCCCAGGCGCGTGAGGGTCGGGTCCAGCCCGCCTCCAGAATAGCGCGCAATGCGGTCAGTCTGGTCGACCGGGACGTAGAGGCGATCTCCCCTGGCGTACTCAATGTGCAGGTACTCGCGCTCAACCCCTGCGGTATCGATGCGCACGAGGCCCTTGTACTGGCCCACGCCATAGTCCACATGCACGACATGGTCACCGGGCGTCAGGGTAGACGAGAGTGGAGCGGACTCGGCGTGGCGGCGGTGGTGCACGCGGCGCGTAGTCTTGCTGAAGCCAAAAAGCTCGTAGTCGGCAAGGACTATGAGCTTGATTGAGGGCGCTTGCCAACCCACCGCCTGGTCTGAGGCTCGGATCTCCAGGGCGCCGGAGGGCAGCGGCGGCGCGACCGAGTGCTGATCCCGGCGGCGATCCTTGCGGGGGAAGATGTCGGCGTCCTCGAAGAGTTCGGTCAGCCGCTCCACCTGGTCGGTGGCAATCGACACGCTCCAGCCGTTGGTGAGCAGATCTTGAACGGCGCTCACCGCGTCGGACATGCGCCCGGCGAAATGGGGCGACTCGGTCACGTCCAGTTCGTGCAGCTCCGAGACGGGCGCGAACGCCGTATCCCCAAAATTGAGCGAGCGACGCTTCGCCAGTTCGTTGCGCAGATCGGCCCATGGCGTAATGGGACTGCGCAAGCCGCCGGGAAGTTCACCATTGGCGATAAAGGCCGCCCGGAGTTCGTCAGCCTTTTGCTCGAGTTGCTGGGCGCCAAGATCGACTGACGCTGGCTCGTCGATGATCACCAGGCTCTCGCCGGGAAAGTGGTCCAGTAACGTCGTGTGCTCATCACCAAGATACGGGGCAAGGAGATCGAGCGAAGGCGGCGTCTTGCCGTTGCTCATTTGCTCAAGCGTACGTCGCCACTCCGCCGCCACCTCAGGCCGCAGAGTGCCGAAATCGAGCTTCTCCAATACATCCCGAGCTACCCCGAGTTGCGTGATATCGACTTCAGCGGGTGGCAAGAGCCGCAACTCCTTCAGGCGGTCACGGGAGCGTTGCGAGGATGGATCGAATGTGCGGATCGATTCCACGTCGTCACCGAAAAAGTCGACGCGCACTGGGAGGTCCGCATCGGCCGGGTAGATATCGACGATGCTGCCGCGCCGCGCCACCTGTCCCGGTTCATGGACCAGCGGCACCAGTTCGAAGCCGTGCTCCAGACACCATTTGAGCAATTCTGGCTGCTGGAGTCGATCTCCCAGCCGGATGGTACGCGTGGCGTGCTGGAACACCTGCGGCGGCATAACCCCCTGCATGAGCCCTTGCGGTGGCACGACGACGACCATCGGCCGCGCCGAATCGCTCATGAGCTGGCCCAGGATGGCCGCACGCTCGACCGATGTTTGCAGATCGAATGGCAACTGCTCGTAGGGAAGCGCATCTGGCGCGGGCCAGAGCAGAACGTCATGGCCGGGCAGATGCTCGGACAGGTTGCTCGCGAGGCGCTCGGCGCGGTCAGCGCGAGAGGCGATGACCAGCGCGGGGTGCTCTTCCTGCGCAATGGCCGCGGCGGCTACGGCGCCGCGGGCCGCCGGCGGCAGGTGCACGATATCGACTGGCCGGCTACGCACCGCGGAAAGGGCGGCCGCGACAGACGAATCTCCGGCGAGTTGCAATGCCAGGTGCGAAAGTGTCATTGGGCTCCGGGTTGGAAATGGTTCGTCCTGGCCCGGGCTGGACGATGCCGGGCGGGCGGCGAAGACTACCACGACATCACGCATCCGCTCAGAGCCATCTTTCGCTAGGATACCGGTACGCGGCCAGCTACAGCATTGAGGGTCTGTCGTGAGCATGACACGCGTTGGATTGGCAATCGTGGCGATCGTGGCCGCCGTGGTCGTGGTCTTTGCGGCTGCGCGGGCAATTGACGAGCGGACCGCACCGTCAATTATTATCGACAACTCACTGGTGCAGCCGGGGATCGTCGTGGACTTGCGCGGGGAGGTCGCGAGACCGGGCGTTTACGAACTCCCAGCGGGCTCCCGGCTCGATGACGCGGTTGCCGCCGCAGGTGGCCTGACCGACGACGCGGACCTGACGCAGCTCAACCTGGCCGCGCGCCTGCAGGACGGCTCGATCGTGACTGTGCCCGGTGTTACGACCCTGGCTCCACCAGTCGCCTCTGCTGACGGGGAGCCGGGCGCGACTGCGGGTGGAACTCAACAGGGCGGCCTTATCAATCTCAATACGGCTAATGCCGCCGAGCTTGACACGCTGCCAGGCGTGGGTGAGGTCACTGCCGGCCGCATCATCGATTATCGCGAGGCAAATGGCCCGTTCCGGTCTGTCGATGACCTCGTTCACGTGCAGGGCATCAGCATGAAGTCGATCAATACGCTGCGTGATCTCGTAACCACCGGGCCGTGACCGGAATCGCCGCTGGCATCGGTGTCCTCGCTGGCGTGGCCTTCGGCGTGTGGGGTGCGGTTGCATTCGCTGCCGGGGCCGTTGCCATCTGCGCCCTCTCACGTACGAGGCCATCGGGCGCAGCAGTCGCAATTGTCGTGCTGCTCACGGTCGCCGGCGTGTGGCGCCACAGTTCATCCGGCGCGCAGCAGATAGTTAGCCTGGATAACCCGCCCAATCTCGCGGCGCTCGTCGTAACCTCCAATCCGGACCTCGGCGGCGCGTTTCAGCAGTTTGTGGCGTCGCCAGTCAATGACTCCGACATCCGGCTATGCGTCGTGGCTCGCTCTCTCCCGGTCGTGGGAATTGGCGACCAGATTGCGGCCACGGGCAAACCGGGCCGGCCGCAGGACGAACCTCTGCGGATACAGCGGTTCCTCGAATCTCGTCAGTGCGCGGCGTCACTCTTCGCGGAATCGGTGCGGGTAACCGGGTCACCGGCGGCGGGTGGGTGGAGCTTCGGCCGCGTGCGGGCCGCGATGAGCGAGAGCCTGCGACGTCTTGTTCCTGGCGACGCCGGAGCTTTGCTGGCAGGATTGGTCGTCGGCGATGACTCTGCGCTTTCGCGGGAGCGCGAGGCTGCCTTCACGAACTCGGGCACAACCCATCTGACAGCCGTGAGTGGGTCGAATCTGGCGCTGATCGCAGGCATGCTCGTCGCTCTGGGACGAGCTTCCGTCGGGCAGCACCGGCTTGGCTGGCAAGTCGCGACAATCATCGGGGTGTGGGCATTCGCTTTCGTCACCGGCGCCGAGGCGCCCGCGGTGCGCGCGGCAATTGTGGCGACTATCGCCCTGCTAGCCGTTCGTTTTGGCCGCTCCGCGGATTTCCCCACCTTGATCTTGCTGGCCGCAGGCGCGATGTCCCTGCATGACCCGGAGCAAGTCAATCGCCTCGGGTTCCAGTTATCGGTTGCGGCGTCCCTTGCCCTTGCGCTGGCAATGCCAGCCATTTCCGAACGCGGCACCGCCGGGGTGGTGTCCAGCGTCATTGCGGCGACAACCGTGGCTCAGATCGCCACGATTCCGCTCCTGCTGGCGGTGTTCGGCACGGTGACCTCACTCAGTATCCCGGCCAACGCACTGGTTGCCCCACTTGCCGGTGTGGCGATGCCGCTGGCTGGCCTGGCTGGCCTGCTGGGCCTCTGGAATCCTCGCCTTGGCGAGGTCGCGGTGGCGCCAGCTTCACTTTCGGCAGATTTCATGATTTCCACGGTTGAGCGGCTCGGATCACCCGACACGGCAATTGCCGTCGGGATTCCGCCGATGCCGAGTTCCTTTGTGCTGGCTGGTACCTGCGCGGTTCTCGTGTGGATTCTGGCTGCACAGCAACGGGGATAGGAGAAAAGCAAACGGCCCGGACCTGTGAAGATCCGGGCCGTTTGCTGGGGAGGCTGTTTACCCTAACGGCGGCGGCGCTGCCGGCTTTCCGACGGGAAGACCCAGCGGACGCCCTTGGAGCTGACCTTGGCCACCCGGAAGAAGAGCCAGCCCGCAAGGAAGTAGGTCATGAGTTCGCCGACGAGCGGCACCTGGCCCAGCGAGTCGCGGGAGAGGTTATCTGGCATGCTCCAGTAGCCAGCCCGCGAGAGACCCCACAGCACCAGGACAAGGGCAAACAGGACGCCAACAAATGCCTGGCGGCGGCGGCGCATCTGCGCGTAGTCGTTTCCACCGAAGTAGTTGAGTTTCTCGATGCGAGACGACGGCTTCGCCTCAACATGGACCTTTTTCTGTGCGACCTCGGTCCCATCGGTATCGGTCGCGATCACGACTTCGTTGACCGGGATGCCGACGGCGTCGGCAAAGTGCTGCCGCAGGATATCGCGCTCTGCGGACAGCCGGCCAATGACGCGATGCGCAGCGTTCAGTTGCTGGCTCGTCAAACTCAACTGTCGTACGAGCAGCAAGTTCTCTTCGCTGGGCGCCGAGGTGTTCTTGCGGCGAGCCTTTTCAGCTGTGTTGGTGTGCCGGCGATTGGCCCGGCCGGCCCTCGTCGGCTCATCGACATTCGCGACAGCCTCCACCTCGACCGCATCTTCTTCGGCCCCGGAACCGAGCTGCGATTTAGCCTGGCCGACAGCTTCCGCGGCATCTCCACTGTCATCAGCACCGGCCTCGCGGGCCGCATTCCGGGCCTGCCGCTCATGACGAGCACTGGACTCCGGATGCAGGCGAGTCTCGCGGGACATGCGCCGCATCTCCGCGTCAATCAACTTCTGGGTTGGCGCGACCTCGCGGGGCGGAGCGGCTTCGCCTGAGTCGGTCTCGGTAGAGTCAGCGCTTTCTGGCGCAGGCTCTCCGTTGGGCTCCACCAGGCGAAGGTTCTTGCGGCGGGCCCGCTTTTCGCGACGAGCCTCCTGAGCAGAGATCAACTCGGCGGCGGATGGAATGCCGTGGAGCGGCGCTTCCTCAGATATAGGCACGAGGTCTGCAGCGTGAGAGGGCTCACTTTCGCTGCGCAATGGTTCAGACAGCCTTGTTTCCTTTCGTCCCGATCCCCTTAATCGATTGTCGTGCATAGTAATGTACATCGAATAGTTTGTCTAGAGGCTTTCTGAGGAAATTCGTCACAGTGAGGATCGTGCCTGTAGCGCAGATCATGAAACGCGCGGATGATAGAAAGGAATAGTGCGCACATGACCTATTCTGTGGTGATCTGTCCCCGGTCAGCGAGGCCGGCCCTGGCGATCCTGACGTTGGCATACCGCGTTGACGCGACGTGGCGGCGTCCTTATCATTCGACCTCCGGGGGCCCCCATAGTCTAGCGGCCCAGGACGTCACCCTTTCAAGGTGAAGATCGCGGGTTCGAATCCCGCTGGGGGTACCTTTTTGACGTCAGCATGCGGCCGCAGCCATTGACAGGGGATGGCAACGGTGGTAGCGTGCGATTCAACCGAAAGGGGACGCGGCGCGCCTCGGCGAGTCGCAGAGGGGCGGTCGTAAGCGACCTGCGAAGGGGGTAACGGATGGGTCTCATCAAGGATTTCTTCGGCGCCGATGAGAGTGACACGGATGTTGCTAGCTCCGGTAACGGTGGCGTGGCGACGTCCAGTGCCAACGGCGGTGCGGTTGCCATCGGCGATATCAACAGCGGCGGCAACGCCGGCAACGCAATTGGCGTTGGTGACACGGTCGGCACCGTGGGCGTAGATGGCGGTACCGTTGCGAATTCGACGGACCTTTCCATCACGGCCAACGGCGGCACGTCCATCTCAGATGCGAGCGGCGGCAGCTACAACCTGGCGTTCGTCAGTTAGTCAGCTCGCACTCATAACTTTGCGTCCCTTTGGGAAGGGTTAGGTTCGGGGAGGGTTTTCGAAATGCAGTTCATCGATACCGCGAGTGCTGGTAACGGTGGCGTGGCCACCGCCGCTGGTAACGGTGGCGCCGTTTCCGCTGGCAACATCAACAGCGGCGGCAACGTCGGCAGCGCGATTGCTGTTGGCGACACCTACGGTCCGGATCCGGACGTGTACGGTGGCGACAGCCTGAACGCCACGAGCCTGGGCGTTGCAGTCGATGGCGGCACCGGCATTGCCGACGCCACCGGTGGCAACAACAACCTCGCCTTCGTGAGCTAGTCTCGCCGTAGGGCAACTTTCAGGGGCAGGCGTGAGTAACGCCTGCCCCTGAGTGTTTTCTGAGCGCATGTCAGATGCGTTTGTTGCGCCTTTCCCCCGCGTCACTGGGCGACAGTTCTCACGTGGTCCTCACACCAGCGGCGCTCAAATCCTCAGAACCCGGACTTTTCCACCCGCATCTACCGGGGCTTTCTCTACTACCGCATCCGGGCATGTAACTGCCCACCAGTCACCGAAACGGGTATAGTCAGCCGTACGTACATGAGTCGAGAGGCTTGTGTATGCAGGATTGTGCCAAACACGACACAAGCACGCCCGATGTTTCGACGGGAGCCTCGCCTGGCGCCAAGGTCTCACGCCCCAGGTCTATTCCCGAGGGAGGTACTCCACGGTGACTGACGTCCGGAACGAGCCAAATGAGCGCCAGCGCAGGTTGCGTCCTGGCCTGCTGCGGAAGCGAGGGCTCGCGCTGGCGGCGCTGGCTGGCGCGGTGTTTGCTGCCGCGCCGTTGGTAAGCGCCTTCTATCAAACGCCAGCCGATGCATCTCCCGAGTCTGGAACAGCGCAGGTGGTGGCCCAGGGCATCCTGGAGCTCGGTGCTGGAGACCTGCGCTGGCAGGTGACTGACCGCGTGGCGCAGTTGCCGGGCAACGCGGAGCCGATGCCAAGTGACCAGGGCTTCGTCATCGTCCAGTCAGGCGTACTACTGATGGAGGATACAAAGACTGGCAACCAGTATCGGCTGCCTGCTGGCGAAGCTGCCTTATCCGGGGCTCAGGCGAGCCAGGATCGTGTCGCGCTTGGTTCTGACGTGGCGGCGTACCACGAGGTGGCACTTGTGCCTTCCGACGAGGCCGTCCCAGCAGATGAGACGGTGATCTATGCCAGCGAGCCATTTGCCGGCCCTGACGCTCGTCACGACGTTGATCTCTTGCAGGATGCACTGCCCGCGGGCGCTCAATGGTCGCTGCCGGCGGGCAGCTTGCCGGCGCTGGTGCTCGTCGATGCCGGTGCGGCGGACGTCGCCACCGAGAGTGGTGACGTCATTTCTCTCGGAGCTGGTGAAGCTGCGTCGTTCAACGGGCAGATCATCATTACGGCGGGGGCGGAAGGCGCGAACGTCTCGGTCGTCGAGGTCGGCCCCGCTGTTCCGTTACTCAGCCAGGCAGCGCAAACAGCGCAGTCAACGCCGACTGGCGCTTCAGCCGTTGCGACTCCGGAGGCGCGCGTCATCGAGGTGGAGGGCGGCGACTCCGCGGTTCCCGCTGCCTCGCCCGAGGCCGGTGCGGGGCAGGGGGGCAACGACGCGGACGGCGATGGGCTCAATGATCGCCGCGAGGGGGAGTTGGGGACCGATCCCTCGCTGGCGGACACCGATGAGGACGGCCTGACTGACGGCAGTGAAGTCCGGGACCACCGCACGAATCCGCTCGCGGCCGACAGTGATACGGACGGTGTGCTGGACGGAGACGAGGTAGCACTGGGGACTGACCCGAATGACCCCAACAATGGCGCCCCGCCGGCCGATGCTGCAGTTGCAACGGAGGAGGAGCCAGCGGTAGCCGAGGAGGCCGCGGCTCCTGTTGAAGAGCCGGTTGCACCTGTTGAAGAGGCTGCGGCTCCAGTGGAAGAGGCTCCGGTCGTCGAAGAAGCGCCAGTTGCCGCAACTCCTGGTGACACTGATGGCGATGGACTCGAAGACGCCATCGAGTTTGAGCTTGGCACCGATCCTTACACCTTGGATACGGACCAGGATGGACTCACTGATGGCGACGAGTACTACATCTTCGCCACCGGGACGCTGAATCCGGACAGCGACGGGGACGGCATCCTGGACGGCGATGAAGCCGCGCAGGGCACAGACCCGAACGTCTTCAACTAGGGGATTGGCTACCTGACGAAACAGGGATCTGGCGCGGCGCGGACGCTCCGCGTCAGATCACGATCCAGGCTGCTACCAGTCCGACAGCAAGTAGAAACAGCAAGGGTGATGCCGCGCCCATGCCCCAGACTGCCCAGGCGATCACTGCGCCGAGCAGCAATGCCGAGAGTACGACGAAGTACCACTGGATCAGTTGGCTGCCAAAGTCAGCGCTGGGGACTGTGGAGCGCTCCGGCACGTGGGACGAAAGTTGATCGCCAGACAAAATCTGCTTCGTTGCGCGGCCCGGTGCACGCCTGCTCACGAGATACTCCGTCCGGTTTCCCGACGCCGCTCCTGGATACCCGGTCGGTGGAGCGACGTGCGCCAGACTCGCAGCACGATCATTTTGACCACGCCGGACCAGATCAACATGGCGCCCAGAATCGTGGCGATCGGGTCAAGCAGTCCCAGGTGGCGGGCCAGGATGCAGGCAACGCCCGCTACCACCATGAACACGGAGCTGATCCAGAGGTAGCGCATTGGTGCCGTCCTGACTGAAACGCGGGCCGAATTTGACCATCCTACCGTGGCTGGCCGTAGCGCGGCAATTGACGATCTGTGCATCATTACGATGCGAGGGCCCCTTTTGACAGGATAGGACCGTTGCATTCTCATCAAGGAGTGTGTCACATGTTGAAGAATCCCCTGGCCCGCGAGGCACTGAAGCAGGCCGCAACCCAGGTGAACCAGGGAGTGAAGGAAGGTGCGCGCCAGTTTGTGGAGCGCGAGGTCAACCCGCTGCGGGAGCGGGTCGACGAGCTCGAGGGCAAGGTAGCTCGCCTCGAGCGACAGGTGGCGGAACTCCTGCGTGACCGGGACCGGATGCGTTAGGCCGTCAGGACTCAGGTAGTGCGTCAAGGGCGGCCCGTACATCCTGGACCAGGTCACGGGGCGCCTCCAGCCCGGCCGAGATACGGACGAGGTCACTGTTTGCCCACGGCCAGGCGAGCGAGCCAGTATCGCCCAGGCTGACGGCGATAGTGAAGAGTTGCAACTGGTTCAGAAAAGGACCTTGGTCCTCCGGGCGGCGCAACTTGAACGAGACCATCCCGCCGAAGCCACTATCGCCAAACAGGCCAACTGCCACATCGTGGCGCGGGTGACAGGTGAGACCTGGATAGTTGACTTCCGCGACCGCCGGGTGCGCAACCAGGAGTTCGGCCAGGGACTGCGCATTCTCACTGTGTCGCGCCATGCGCAGGGCGAGTGTGTGGCTTCCGGCCAGGAGGAGCCAGGCGGAAAATGGCGGCATGGCGGTGCCCAGAATTTGCATCTGGCTGATCACGCGCTGGACGATGTCTCGCGGGCCCGATACGACGCCGCCCTGTGCCTGCCCATTGCCCGAGAGGTATTTGGTGGCGCTGTGGATGACCACGGTCGCGCCGTGTTCCAGAGGTCTCAGGATT
>JALYWD010000577.1 GCA_030852885.1 Chloroflexota bacterium
GGCCATCTTCAAAATCCCGACAATCTGCGTCTCGCTGAACTTCGACTTCTTCATCTCAAGCCTCCTGGGCATTAACATGCCAGAAAGCTCTGGTTACGACTTGTCTACGAGGCGGGGAAGCTTACGCAGGCATGGGACCAATTCGTTCACCGCAACAGGATTGCGCAGGCGGCGCTTGACGACAGTCCGGAAGCGGCCCGGCAGGATCCATTGTGGTGCCTCCTGGCAATGCGGGTGCGGCACGATCAGGGCAATGACCTGAAAGCAATAGAGGACATCTTCGATGCCTGCGTCAGCCGGTTTCCGGGTTACACGAGCCTGTACAGCAACATGCTCCGTTCGCTGATGCCGAGATGGTATGGCAAGCCGGGGCAGGTGGCGGAGTTCATCGAAAGAACTGCGAACGCGCTGCCCATCGACCAGCGGGATGCGATGTATGCACGCCTGTTCTGGATCTATGCCGACATGGAAGGGGGCTCCATGAATATCTTCCAGGACGCCGGAGCCGACTGGGTCTGGATGAGCCACGGATTTTTTGATCTTCGGGAGAAGCATCCCGAGAGCGATTTTGTCCTCAACGCCAGTGCCCGATTTGCCTGCCTGGCAGAAGACCAGGAGAACTATCGCGCGTTGAGGAAGCAGATGTGGGGGCGCCGCTCGGCCGCTGCATGGACAAAGGAGACGACGCGGGCGGGTTGTGACCTGCGTCTGTGAGCAAGAGGTGAAGTCACTTATGATCGGCAATCTGCGTCACTTGATGTGCGCGTTCTTCTCCGCCATCCCAGTTGCTCTCAGCGTGGCGCAAGGCGCGCCAGGACAGTCCGGGATCGTCAAGCCAACTGTGATCGACTATCCCGACTATGAGCCCATCAGCAAGGCCAAAGGATTGCAGGCAGGTGAGACTGGCATCGTGCAGCTTGAGGTGTGCGTAGACGAAAAAGGAAATACCACCAGCGCCACCCTCGCGGAGCCCTCCGGAAATGCCCGCCTGGACGAGGTGGGTCTCGCTCTGGCGTCGCAGTTCAGGTTCAAGCCCGGAACCGTCAACGGCAAGCGCGCGGCCCAATGCATTCCGCTCGGGGTTCGGGTGCCGCCGCTGCGGGAAGAGGCCGCCGCAGACAAACCTGTGAAGAGGATGGCACAGGTCACATATAGACCACCCTTTCCAACATTCGAAGGCGATCGGGTGAAGGGTGCGGCAAGCGGCCGCGTAGTGGTAAAGCTGTGCCTCGACAAGGCGGGGAAAATCCAGGAGACGACCCTGGCGCAGTCTTCCGGCAGCGACTACCTGGACAATATTGCCCTGACGTACGCCCGCCGGCACCGCTTTGCGCCGGCCACGGTCGACGGCAAGCCAGAGGCTAGCTGTCCGAACTTGCCTGTGGATTTCGTCCTGTTGTCGCAGGAGCCACTATCGAAAGGCGACCTGCGCAATTTGGAAGACTGAAAGCAGCCTGGCTGCACGGACCCCAAGGCTGAGGACCGGTTCGAGTCCACGCAATGTTCTCGGACACGCAGATCCGCTCGGACAAAGCTACCGTCTGTTCGCGACAAGGACAGGTTCCATTGCGATTAGATGTGTATATCAAGTGCCACAGTATCGCCCAATGCTTCTAAAGTCGCTTCTCACGCGGACGTTAGTTGGATCAACAAGGCCATTGCCCAGCATTCCAGGCGCGACTTCGTCCGTGCGAACTGCCTGCATTAGCGCTTCAACCGTTGCTTCATCTCCGACGGCTAGCCAAGTCAAATAGATATCATCTGTAGGTCCGTGCCACGTCATGAAGCCTTCGATCCGGACCGATCTTTTGTCTGGAGGGTGAGCGCGGCCCTCTCCATAAGAGTAGATATTGGCTCCATCCGTATACTCGGCAGACAACTGGTGCGCCTTGATTCCGGTCTCCGGGGAAACACAGACCACGCCCGTAGGAGGGACGATATGTACAACCCGTTCCCCTTCCCAATAGCTGCCGATTCCAGAAAACCTCGGATCTGACACCACGGCAACGAGTCCCGTATATCCCGCTGGAATCACAAAGTGGTGCAGTGTAACTCTCGCGCAGGAACTCAGGAGAGCCAGCCCAAGAAGTAGAATCGGGATGCTGCGCAACATCGGTCCATTTAACACCCATGGCAACGCGTGTGTCACTGCGTTCGACCACCCGCTTTGCATCACCGCCTGCGGGATGTCAGCGATCGACGAGTTCTTTGCCGGGTTCGAATAAGGCGCCGACTACGTCGCGCCAGGGGGTTTGCGCGGCAGCGCCTTGTCCAGCGCCTTCGCCATGCGCGTTTGCCAGCCAGGCCCGGTCGCCTTCCAGCGGGCGAGGATGCTGTTGGGTATGCGCAGCGAGATCGCAGTCTTGGGTTCGCCGACGACCGGCCGACCACGTTTGCGCGCGATCGTTTCGCCGATCTGGCGATTCATCTCCGTGGCTCCCGGCTCCCTGCTGGTCTCGCGGCGCACGCGCTCCCAGTCCGTGCGGCTCTCGCCGCGCCGACGCGCGGCGCGCATCTGCTCACTGGTCTTCACTGTCACCTTCGAGCCACGCATGATAGGCCTCTCGCTCATTGCGCTTCGCGGGACGGAAACTGATGACGCGGTGGCGCTCGCCCGGCACAAACGCCACCGCCAGTACGCACAGGGACTCGAAGACATAGGCAAGAGCCAGCTTCCGATCCTGTCCCTTGCGGGGGCTGTCCATGATCAGGACGTAGGAGCTTTCCAGCACCAGGTCGGCGTCGGAGAAGTCCAGACCATGCTTGGCCAGATTGGCTTCGCGCTTCGTTTCGTCCCATTCGTAGAGCACAGATATCGTATATACGTATATGTGGAATTGCAAGCGACGGCGCCTGTCAGCCTCTCATTTCGGCTGTTCGGGTCGGCGCAAGTAATTCGGGCAAATCGTCTACATATCGCTCTCATAGTCACATCCTCGCCACCCCTGCCGGCTGAAAGTGAAGTTCGAGGCGGGTCTGGAAGGGAGACAGCAGGAGCTGGTCAGCGTCTGGTGTAGGCTTGAATGGCCCCGTCTGCGAGCACTGGTCGGGTGGACATGACCGTTTGAGTTTCGAGCCGAGACTAATCACCAGGGGTTCACGTATGCGCATCGCCTCAGTGCTTGCACTGCTCTTCGTGACATTCGGGTCGGTGGCCGCAGACCTAATTCCGGCGGAGTACGTGACGGAAAAGTATGTGGCGCCTCACGATGCACCCTCCAGCATCGTTGTTGCCCGCACTGAGGAACCAGGCGAACGATTTGTGGTGACCGGCAGAGTGCTTGATGGCAACAGGCCCCTCGCCGGAATTTCCATCTATGTATTCCATACCGATGCCGACGGCCTGTACGCGCGGGATGGAATCAACAATGATGAGAACGCTCGCCTGCATGGAGCAATGCGCAGCGACGCCGATGGCCGCTACCGCTTTGAAACGATTCGCCCGAAGGGATATGACGGGGAGCCCGCGCACGTGCACTACGTGGTCATTGCGCCCGGCTACAAGCCGCGGATGTTCGACCTGTGGCTGGCTGACGATCCCATCCTTGAACGGCGGCGCAAGGAAGGCTTGCCGGAACTGTGGTTCGAGAGCGCGCCGGGCAGGGTGCTCATCCGCCCGGTGACACGTGATGCGAATGGTACCTGGCACGCCACGCGGGACCTGGAAATGCTGCCTCAGTAGGTTCCGGCGGCACGCTTCCACCCTCGACCGTGATCGCTACACACCCCTCCAGAGCTTGCTGCCCGGCACTGCGAGTGCGTCCAAGGCTCGCTCCTTGAGCGGCGCATCGTGGTACCCGGTGGCCTGACGGATGATCAGACCCCTGTTGATCGCTTCGGTAACTCCGAGTTCGCGCGCCTTGTAGTTCGCTTCCACGAACGCCGTCGTCAGGTGCATGTCCACCTGCGCAATCTGTTGCGCCATTTCCAGCGCCCGGGCCATCAGGCGATCACGCGACACCACTTCCGAGATCAGTCCGAGATCCGCCGCGCGCTGCGCAGTCAGGGGGTCGTGCGGACCAAGCAGGAACAGGCGCGATACCGCTTCCGCGGGAATCTTGCGTGCCATCTCGATGGGCTCGAATACGGGCACGGACCCGGTGCGATGCATGTGGACGTCGAAGAACGTCGCCTCGGTAACCGCGATGCAGATGTCCGCGTCGAGCACGAAGTGCAAGCCGGGCCCCGCGACGAACCCATTGATTGCGGCAATCACCGGCTTCCAGCACTTGTTCTGCTTGGACGTATAGCTGCGAACCCCTTCATCCCGCTTGAGATAGCGGGGCGCTGGTGCTGCGCGGATATCCGTGATGTCCACGCCTCCGCAGAACGCCTTGTCGCCCGCGCCGGTGAAGATGGCAACGCGCAGCGCATCGTCGGCGCGGAATGCCTCCCATGCCAGTGGAAGTTCGCGAAGTGTCGCAGAGTCCAGCACATTGCTGTCGTCCGGCCGCCTCAGTGTGATGATGCAGACGGGGCCGCGTGTCTCGTAGCCCAGCGCACGGAGCGCGGGCGATGGCACGGCAGGTGTCGTCTGCGCATTGGATTGTGTGGCGGCGGCCAATCCTGCAGCCGCGGCGGCAATAAGCGTTCTTCTGGAGAAACCGTGTTCGTTCATGGCAGTTACCTTGGAGTGGGGGGCGGATCCAGCCATAAGCAGCATGGCTGCCTAGTCTCACCTGTGAGCAGCGCCTTGCTGTCCTTTCGGGAGAGGACAACGGCGATCCGGTTGCAGCAGCGCCTGCTGCTTGCGTATCGTCAGGCGGATGAAAAGCCGTGACAGTCTGGTGGCTTCGGTAGTGGTGCTGGGTGCTGCATCCTTCGCACTGTCACAGCAGCCCCCGGGTCCACCCGGCGGTGCTCGCGGACCAAGAGGTGGACCGCCGGGTGGTCTTGTCATGCCGGCTTACTACACGAACAAGAGCGCGCCGTTGGGGGCCGTGGATACGGCCGCGGCTGATCGTGCGTGCACACCGCAGGGCGTCGCGAAGTTGGTGTGCCTGGCCAACTTGCTGAAAGAGGGTATGGCGCCGGCACTGCACGCGCGGCTGCAATTGCCTTACTCCGCGCAGGACGGCAAGAAGTGGAGCAACTTTCCCCCGACGGTTTATCGCGACCGCGTCGGTGTAACCCTGGGGGAGTTCTCTGCCGCGCAACTCGGTGTCATCAAGGCGCTGCTGAAGGCATCCACAGGCATTGCCGCCGACGAAGGTTATGACGAAATAGAGCAGATCCTGAACGCCGACGATTTCCTGAAAGAGAGTTCGGGTCAGAGCGGCTTTGCTTCCGGCAACTTCCAGGTGGCCTTTCTCGGCACGCCGGCCGCCACGGGCAAGTGGCAGCTCTATTTTGGCGGGCACCACCTGGCGATTTCGATGACATATCAGGACGGTGCGCTGTCTGGCGCAACCCCTTCATTCCGGGGCGTGGAGCCTTTCACGACCTACACCGAACATGGTCGCGACAACGCACCTTTGGCACAGGAGCATGCTGCCTTCGCCGCCGTTCTGGTGGCGCTTTCGCCGGCCGAGCAGGGCAGGGCGCTCCTCAGTCAAACCTTCACCGACATCATCGTCGGACCGCAGCGGGACGACAATTTCCCGGGTACAAAGGCTGGCATCCGTGTGGGCGACCTGAGTCAGCAGAAGCGCGCGCTGTTGCTGGATGCCATCGAGAAGTATGTGGGCGATATTCATGGGCCGGATTCCGCCCGTCTGATGGCGAAGTACCGCGGTGAGCTGCCAGACACCTGGTTGTCCTACTCGGGTACACCCGGCCTCAGTGCCGAGAACGACTACGTGCGCATTGACGGCCCATCTCTGTGGATCGAGTTCTCGATGCAGCCTGGCCGGATCATTCCGGGCGTTCACCCGCATTCGGTGTGGCGCGATCGAAGCGCCGATTACGGCGGCAATCGATAGCGACGATGTGGCGCAGTCCGGGCCGACGCATTTTTGCGCTGCTCGGCGTCCTGCTTGCGGTGTTCTCGGCTCCGCTGCTGGCACATCCCATGCCGAACACCGAGATTGCGATCTCCCCCGGGGCAGACAGCGCCGTTTTCGAGATCGCCATACCCGGGCCCGAGTTGCGGCTGGCGCTGCCGCCCTCCTGGGGGCGTGCTGATGATCTGCTGGCCGAACCGCAGCGCACGCAGCTCTCTGAGTATTTTGATGTCCATTTCACCGTGCGCACGACCACTGGCGCGGTCGTGCCCCATGTCATCCAGTCGATCACGCCCTGGAAGGCGCAGACCCCGGACGTAGGCGAGTATGAGGAGCTGCGCTTGAGGATCGCCGCCCCCGCGATGGTGGGCTTCGACCCACGCGCCTTCTCGCTGCACTACGACGCAGTCATTCATCAGGTTCCCAATCATTTCGCGCTGGTTTTCCTGGACCGCGACTTTCGCACGGGCAGAATTTCCACTGCCTTGCCCGTGGAGGTCGGTGTGATCCGCTACGACTTCAGAAGCGATCGCACCCCGCCATTCGACGTCAAGCTGGCTTCAGGCGGCGTATGGCGCGGGTTGATGGCAGCGGTGGCACTGGGCTTCCGCCATGTGTCGAGCGGCATTGATCATCTGCTGTTCCTTGCCAGCCTGCTGATCGTGTCGCCGCTGCGTGCCATCGACCGGCGCTGGTCGCTGTTCCAGGGATGGCGCTACACGACCCGGCGTTTTCTTGGCATCAGTCTGGCGTTCACCGCCGGGCATTCGCTGTCGTTGCTGCTCGGTGCCTTCCAGCTGGTCCACCTGCCGAGTGCTGCCGTCGAAGCGGCGATAGCCGCCTCGGTGTTGCTGGCCGCGGCTCACGCCATCCGCCCCCTGTTTGCCGGAGGAGAATGGAAGATCGCGGCAGGCTTTGGTCTGGTGCATGGGCTCGCCTTCTCTGAGACGCTTTCCGGTGGCGGGTTGGATGCGATGTCGCGCGCATGGACCGTTTTGGGCTTCAATCTCGGCGTGGAAGGCGCTCAGCTGATCGCGATGGTCTGCGCCGTGCCGCTGCTCTACGCAAGCCGATGGCGCGGGTTTCATGTGCTGCGGATTGCCGCAATGGCGTGCGTCGTCGGTGTGGCAGTAGTCTGGATCGCGCAGCGAGCGTTGGCTTTTCCTCCCCCATTCGTATAGCTCTCTGTACAACCCCCGGGGGAGCCCATGCCGGACAAGACCAACCATCGCTTCCACAGGCTGATCGAGCCGCATCTGGATGCGCTGTTTCGCGCTGCCTACCGGCTCACGCGCAACCGTCCCGATGCCGAGGATCTGGTGCAGGAGGCCTGTATCCGAGCCTTCGAGCGCCTGGACAGCCTTTCGGAAGAACGGGCGGTGAAGTCCTGGCTGCTGCGCGTGTTGCACAACCTTTTCGTGGACGGTGCCCGCCGCGCACGCGTCGCCCCGTTCGCGCGCCAGGCAGAAGACGGGGCGGGCAGCCATCAGCCGGTGTGCCCCGCGCCGACTCCCGAGGAGTTGCTCGACCGCGCCCAGCGCCTGCAGCAACTGGACGACGCCTGGCAGACGCTCGATCCCGCCCAGCGGGCATTGCTTGCCCTCTGTGCCGAGGGCTATTCGAACACTGAGATCGCCACCATCGCGGCGATCTCCGCGGATGCAGTGAGCATGCGACTGCACCGCGCGCGCCGCAGCCTGGCGCAGGCGCTGCATCAGGACCGCATTACAACCGCTTCTGTTCGCCTGGAGGCCGTCAAGTGAACTGCCAGGAATTCAGCCGTCTCGTTGGCCACACACACAACAACTCCGTCGCCGGGCTTTCCGGGGTGATGGATGCGCATCTGCGGCAATGCGATCCCTGCCGCGCGGAATGGGAGAGCTGGCGGGAGATCGCGGCGCTCGAGATTCCGGCGACGCCCGATGGGCTGGGCAGCCGGATCCTCGAAGCCATTTCCCGCACGCAGCAGGAGCCGCGCCGGCACTTCAGGCCGTTCGTCGTGGGCGGTGGGGTGCTGGGCTGCCTGGCCGCTGCCGCTGCCATTGTGGCCTGGAAGATGTCTTCCGGCCCCGCGCCACAGGTAGCACTCGCGCCGGAGGCGTCTTCGGGCATTGAGATGGCTGAGGCCATCGTGCCGGAACTTGTGGCTGCGCAACCGCAGCCGGTCACGGATGAGGAGGCTGCCAAGGATGCCGCCTCCACCGAGGCGGTGACGGTGGCAAATCCGCTTCGTTTCCTGGTCGTGTTCCGTCCCGAAACCGGGGCGGATGCCCAAGCCGTCGCGGCGACATCCCAGTGCCACGACGCCGTGGTGAATCACATGCGTGCGGTGCCACAGTTCGAGGTCATCGCGTCGGGCGCGGCGGCGTTTGCACCAGCGAGCACCTTCGGGCCCACGGACGACCAGAAGCGGGCTGCCCGTGCACAGGGCGCGGGGCATGTCCTGGTCATCTCGACGGAAATGGGCTGCGATGCCTCGCTGTTTGAAGGGGGTACGGGGAACCTCGTCCCGGGTGCCGGCGGCCAGTTGCTTGCATTCGAGGGTTATAGGCCCTCAGCAGCACGGCTGGCGCAGCAGATGCGTGAGAAGTTCCTGTTCACTCCAGAAGACCTCTGGGCTGAGGCCAGGAAAAAGGTGCTCGACACCACACTGCCCGAGCGGGAGCGCCTCGGCTCCCTGTGGAGTTTCGGCCAATACAGGAGCATGGACCCCAGCCTTGCCCGACGCGCACTGGACAGCGAAGTAATTGCGGCCGCCGCTGCGCTTGCGACGAACACGGCGGACCCTGATGTGCGCGAATCGATCTGGGCAGTGTTGCGCGGCACGCGAGACAACCAGATCGTTCGGCCCCTGCTGAAGGCGCTTGCCACTGATCCTGCAGCGAGCATCCGCATGCAGGCGGCGTTTTCGCTGCGGCCATTTCTCGATGAGCCGGGTGTGCGCGAGGCGCTGCTGCGCGCTGCGGCCGAGGATCCGGACAGCGTGCCTGCAGTAGCCTGCTGCATCTACACGGTGCGCGAGGCGGCGGAACGCGCTACCGTTCCCGATTCACAGTTCCGTGAGTGGGTGCGGGGGAAACTCTACGATGAAAGCCTTCCAGTGCGATCGCGGCTGAGGCACCTCGCGCCCAGTTCGATGGACGGGCGCTTCTTGTTCCTGAGAGACGTCGAGTTTGGTGCAGAAGCTGCACGCGTGGTATTCGACCTCGGACGTCAATCGCAGGATCCTGGGATCCGCTTGATGGCCTGGGACATCCTGGGCCACGCCAAGCCGGATGCCTCGTTCATTCCGCAGCTCATCAGTGACCTCAAGGATCACCCCGATGAGTACGTGCGGGCCAACGCCGCCAAGCTGCTGTTTCCGCAAGCGAGTGATCCGGCGGTCAGCAAGGCGCTGGAAGCGGCACGCAATGATCCGTCCCCGCAGGTGCGGATTGCGGCGAATGGCGTGCAACGGCCGTTCCGGCCCTAGGCAAGTCCGAGCGCTAGTGCTGGCGGAGCGGGAGTTGTCGGTGAGTCTGGCACCGAAGGCTTAGGGGGCCGCTTTGTGCTCTACTTGGGCGGCTTTCTCCGGTGCACCGGCTTCATGCCCGGAGCCTTGCCGCCGAGAACCGCGAGGCGCTGGCCGGGCTGAACGACACTGTGGCCTGCCATCCAGGTCTCCTGCAAGCGGAACGGTGCACCAGGATCCGAGTTATCGAAGACCAGGCCGGCGTCTGCTGTGGCGAGGGCCAGCGTCACATTCTTCTGCGTTCGGGGAAAACGATTGCGCAACTTCTCGTCCGGCACGTCGTGGCCACCGTTCAGTACCCGCTGCGCTACGCGGGCGATCGATGTCTCCACGTTGTCTACGCGGATGTGGATGAAGAGCACCAAGTAGCCGACGGCCTGTGCTTCTGCGAAGAAGGCAAGTTTTGCGCCCTGAGAGTCGGACAGCACGGTTTCCATGATGAACGAAGCGCGCTGTCGCAAGAGGTCCCTGCGCAGGGTTTCGGCGCGGTGCATGGCTTCATAAGCCAGATCTGCCATGTCGCGGCCGGATTTGACCGAGAGGTCCCTCGCGATCTCATCCGCATTGACGAACGGCATGCCAGTACTGGAAAGGGCTTCCGCGTGAAAAGTGGATTTCCCCACGCCGTTGCTTCCCGCCAGCACAACCAGCAAGGGGCGCCCCGCAGCTTGGGCCTCAGCTATCAGCCCGGAAAGTTGGAGCGGCATCCCGTATTCAGCGTCTGGCTCGTGCGGCCCGGCGGCGCGGCTTCTTGTCCGCCGGCACGAACTCCCGGTTCACCATGTGGCCTGGCGTTACCGTGCCATCTGCATTGTGGCGAACCAGAAGACCCGGATGGTCCTTGTGCGTGCCGTACTTGGGTCCTCTCTGGCGGTTGAGCGAAGCGCGCACTTGTGCTGCGAATTCCGGGCTCACCGCATGCTCCAGGGCGGCGGCAAGAACTTGGGCCGGGTCACCGGTGTGTGCCGGAGCGTAGGGGTGGGCAGCAGGCTCCTGCACGGCGCTGCGCTTGAGGGTCGCGGACTGGTCGCTGGTGAGCGATCCCTCTATGGCCCGGCCTAGCGCCGCCCAATGCTCAACCTGGGCGGCGAGGGAGCGATGGGCGAGGGGTGCAGCTTCACGCGCTGCTTCGATGAGGGCGTCGGAGAGTTTGACGGGTTGAGGCACGGGTTATCCTTCGAGTTAGGAACCCGATGCTACCACAGGTAGCATTGCACGCGACGCGACGGATCCCCTTGCACACGCCAGCCGGCTGCATTAACGTACAACCATATGGTTGTATCGGAAGATGCGGTGCTGAACCAGCTGTTCCGGGCGCTCGCCGATGGCACGCGCCGGGACATCCTCGCGCGCGCGCTGGTGGAGCAGGAGTCCGTGTCGGAACTCGCGTCCCGCTATCACATGAGCTTCGCCGCCGTGCAGAAGCATGTGGCGGTGCTCGAGCGGGCAGGTCTCGTCACCAAGCGGGCGGTCGGACGCGAGCAGCGTGTCTGCGCGAACCCCGCAAGATTGCAACGGGCAAGCAGGCTGCTGGCCCACTTTGAAGAGATCTGGCGCGAGCGTTCGGCGCAGCTGGATCAACTCCTGGCCGAAGACCCGAAAGGAAGCTGAACATGCCCATCACCTCAGTCGACAAGGATCCACGGCGCCTCACGCTCACCGTCATCGGCGACTACCCGGTGACCCAGCAGCGTCTCTGGAATGCCTATGCGGAGCCGCGCCAGCTGGAACGCTTCTGGGGCCCGGTGGAATGGCCGGCGACGTTCACGCGGCACGACATGCAGGTGGGCGGCCGCTCCGAGTACTACATGACCGGGCCGAACGGCGAGAAATCCGCGGGCTACTGGACCTTCCTGGCCGTGGATCCCATCGATTCATTCGAGGTCAAGGATGGCTTTGCGACCGAGGAAGGCAAGGAGAACACTGGCATGCCGTCCATGACCATGAAGTTCAGCTTCCAGACGACGAAGAGCGGTGCACGCGTGCAATGCGTCACCACGTTCCCGAGCCTGGAGGCGATGGAACAGCTCACGCAGATGGGCATGGAAGAGGGCATGCGCTCGGCGATGGGCCAGCTCGATGCAGTGCTTGCCTGACCGCACCGATGACTGGCCCGGCGTGACAGATGGACTGCTGGCGCACTGAGATGCTATCCGGACGGATGTTTGAACTCGAACAGCTCGATCGGATTGCCGGAGGGATCTTCGAGCAGGATTGACCGTCCTGCTCCTCCGTCACTCAATTTCCCCCGGAAGTGAGCGCCTGCAGTCCGCAGGCGTTGGGTCAGGCTGTCCAGCGACGTCGTGATGACCATGAATCGGTTCCACCCACCGGGGCGGGGATCCCCACCCGCCTGGCCACCGCTGCCAGCGCCAGGCGCGCTGAGGTACAGCGTCAGGTCGGCTGCAGCCATTTCAGCGAATCTGCCCGGGCTGTGCTTCTGGAGCTTGAAATCCAGCAGGTCCCTGTAGAAGGCCAGCGCCGCGTCGACGTCGTTCACGATGTATCTGATCGCTGCCATGTGCCTCGCCTCCTCATCCGTGCCCGGCCTATTTTATAGTACGATAGCGTTTCATAACATGAAACAAAACGCAATCGTTCTATATCAATCCTGATGGATAAACGCATTGCAAGGACGCTCGACCGGGCGAGAGAGGCGGCGCTGGAGGTTCTCGCGCGAGGGGGGCTGTCTGCGTTCACGATGGAAGCCGTGGCGGCGCACTCCGGAATAGCCAAGAGCACGCTGTATCGGCACTGGCCCGACTGTATCGCGCTGCTCACGGATGCACTGCACAACCTCAATCGCCAGCCGGGTCACGCAGAGCCCCTCAAGCCGCGTCAGCTGCGCGCCAGGGTCCTCGAACTCCTGACCCACCTGGCAACTGTGCTTGCGGATTCGCGCATTGCCGCCGTGTTGCCGGCGCTTGTCGAAGCGGCCCAGCACCACCCGCGCATCGCCGACTTCCTGCATACGTACAGTGCTACGCGGCGCCAGACGCTCGTCGAGCTGCTGCAAAGCGGGGTCAAGCTGGGCGAGTTGCCTGCGGGCTTCGACCCGCAACTGGCCTCGCTGATGCTCAGCGGACCTTTCTTCTACTGTCGCCTCATGTCCCCGCGTCCGCTTCCGGTGGAAGACGTGGAGCGCCTCGTCGACATGATTCTGGGCGCCAAGGCCACGTCGAACCTTGACCGATCAAGAAGTTGTTGACACCCGCATTCTTCAGCGTAAAGTGCGCGCCCCCATGAATCACCAGCTTCAACACAACTTCGCGAGACATGCGGGGCAACTCTTGCCCATGCAGTCGTGCCGCATCGTCGGCATCGCAAAGGAAGACCTGCCCGCGTTGGGCAGCTGACCCGATTTCCATTTTGGAAGGGTCAGCCCATTGGCGACCCTTCGGATCCTCTCGAGGCCCCGATGGCGTATCGCCACTCGGGGCCTCTTCGTTTCTGGCGTTCATGGCGGCGGGGAAGTCCCGGCGGATCGATGGGATCCGCCGGGCAAGGCCCGCACTAGATTTGGCGTGATTGCCCCGTGAGGGCGACGCGCCTGACCGAGGTGTTTGCGAAGGATGGTGTTGCAACGGTCCGGGCTCTGGGCCCGGCTGGCACGCTGCGGGACCGACGGGTTGCCCGCGGCGCGTACCGACGCTTCCTGCGCATTTGCCACCACAAGTTAGCTCAGAGGGTAGAGCAACGGACTTGGATCCGTCTGTCGAGGGTTCGACTCCCTCACTTGTTCCTTGGACAAGGACTTGGTGTGACTTGTGTTGCTGAAGCGGATCGCCCTGCGTGATCCGCATCGAGGTGTCCCGGCGAGGGCCGCAGGAGCGGCGCATCCCGATCGGATGTGGCAAGGATTGCCCCTCGCAGCGTGTGTCGCGCCCTGTGCGGCCGGGCAGTTGCAGCTCCCCGGCAGGCCCGTGCGGCAGGCGTGGAGTGCACCTCGACCTATTGGAGTTCCGTGCACATGGGGTGTGCGGACGTTGGCGTGGAGAGAGAAGGAGAATGTGACATGTATGGCCTGAAGCGGGTCACCGTCGCGCGGCACGAGCGCGCCCTGGTGTTCCGCAACCGCAGCTTCAAAACCGTGCTCGAACCGGGGGTCTACTGGATGTTCGACCCGCTGGGCCGCACGGACGTGCAGGTGTACGACGTGAGCGAGCCGGAGTTCGCGCACCCGCGGCTTGCGCTGCTGCTGAAGGAATACCGCGACATTGTCGACCGGTACTTCACGGTGGTGGAGCTGGGCGAGCGCGAGGTCGGCGTGGTCAGCAAGCAGGGCCGGGTGACCGGCATCCTGCCGCCGGGCGCGCGCCAGCTCTACTGGCGCGGCCCGGTGGACGTGAGCGTCGAGCGCATCGACATCTCGAAGCACTTCGAGGTGGAGGAGCGCCTGGCCCGTCTGCTGGTGCGCGCGAAGGCGCCGCTGGCCGCTGGCGTGGCTGAAGCCGTGTTCTCGGTGGAAGTGCCGGACACCGCGATGGCGCTGCTGGTCGTCGACGGCGCGTTCGAGCGGCTGCTGGGCCCGGGCCTGCACGCGTTCTGGAAGTACCAGCGCGTGATCAAGGTCGAGCAGGCGGACCGCCGCGTGCAGGCGATGGAAGTGTCGGGCCAGGAAATCCTGACCCGCGACAAGGTCAGCCTGCGCGTGAACCTGACCGCGCTGTGGCAGGTCGAGGACGTGGTGCGTGCGCGTGCGTCGGTGACGGAAGTGACCGACAGCGTCTACAAGACGCTGCAGTTCGCGCTGCGCTCCGCGGTGGGTACCCGCACGCTCGACGAGCTGCTGGCCGACAAGGGCCTGCTGGATCGCGAGATCCTGGCCGGCGCGGTGTCTGGTCTGGCAGTGGAGGGCGTCGCGGTGAGGTCGGTGGGCGTGAAGGACGTCATCCTGCCTGGCGAGATGAAGACCATCTTGAACCAGGTCGTGGAGGCGGAGAAGCGCGCGCAGGCCAACCTGATCCAGCGCCGTGAGGAGACGGCAGCGATGCGCTCGCTGCTGAACACCGCGCGGCTGATGGACGACAACCCGACGCTGCTGCGGCTGAAGGAGCTGGAGACGCTGGAGAAGATCACCGAGAAGGTCGACAAGCTGACCGTGTTCGGTGGTCTGGAAGGTGTGCTGAAGGACACCGTGCGGATCCGGCTGCCGGCGGAATGACCGGCGAAGAGAGGAAGAGGTAGAAGTCCCGGCGGATCAATGGGGTCCGCCGGGTGCTGGCGTGTCGTTGCCAATGCCACGGACTCACAGCACCTGCGTGGTGTGCGGCCCTCCGGGCACAGCCGCGGCCGAGAAGAACTCCACGTACATGCGCACCGCCCCCACAGGCTCGACTTCATGCGGCTGTTCCGGTTTCACCACGCCTGGCGTGCCGGGAGCCAGCATCTCTTCACTCGGTGGCTCGAGGATGCGATAACGCAGGCTGCCTTCAAGGACATGGATCAGCGCCCAGACCCCGGCCTTTGTGCGGTGCTCGCGCCGCAATCCAGCCGGCAGGCTGTCCTGGTCGAAAGTGGGCGTGCGCTTGTAGGGAGCTACTCCCGGCGGCAGCGTGTTGGTACTCATGGGCTGGCTCCTGCGGGGGGAACTGCGACATAGCGCTCGTCACGGCCGAGCAGCACGCCGTGGGCCGTGGCGACGCCAAGCTCCAGGCTGCGCGCAATGAGGCCGGCGCGCTCGATGAACAGTTCCGCGGCGCGCGGGGGGCACACTGCGGTGGCCGTCTCGCGGAACAGTGCGAGCCACCGGTCGAAATGCTGCGCGTCCACCGGCAGCGGCGCATGCTTCTGCATGGGCGCGCCGTGGTAGCGACCGCTCATCAGCACCACCGAGGACCAGAACAGGCACATGCGCTGCAGGTGGGTGTCCCAGTCGGTGATGCGGGATGTGAATACCGGGCCGATCAGCGGATCAGCGCGCACCCGGTCGTAGAAGGCGTGCACCAGCGACTGGATCATCGCCTCATCGATGCCGGTTTCCGCCTGGATGCGCTCGATGATGCGCAGGCGGCGCTGTTCTTCGGGCAGGGCCTGTGGTTGGGTCTGGGCAGGCAATTCCGCTCCTCAAGTGCGCATGAAGCCGTCTTCCTGTTTGGGCAGTCGCCAGCCGGCAAGGTTCCCTCCATGCAGCATCGCCAGCAGCACCTGCGGTTCCAGCGGCTTGTGAAGCAGCGGGAACCCGCTCGCTGACGCCTCCCTGATGCGGTCAGGCGAGGTATCGCCAGTGATGATGATGGCCGGGGCCGGCGCTGCCAGCAGGGGCTGGATGACACGGATGGCATCCACACCTGTGGCGTCACCGCCCAGGCGGTAGTCTGCGATGATCATCACGGCGGCGACGCGTCGATCCCTGATCCGTTCGCACACCTGTGCAATGCCCGGGGCGGCAATCACGTCATAACCGTGCACGTTCAGCAGGTCCTGGATGGCCTCGCGCGCCGAGGTGTCATCGTCGACGACAATGATCGTGCCGGATTGCTGCCGCGCAGGAGTGGAGGGGACTTCCGGGCCTCCCGCCACGTAATGCTGCGTCACAGGCACGCTTACGGAGAACATCGCGCCAGCGCCCCGCGCAGACACGAGGCGCAGTGGATGCCCGAGCAGCCGCGCCGCCCGATCGACGATCGAGAGTCCAAGCCCAAGGCCCTGTTCGCGATTGCGCGCCGTGTTGTCCAGCTGCACGAACTCTTCGAAGATCGCTTCATGGTTCGCGGGGTCGATGCCCACACCCGTGTCGTGTACCTGTATCTCCACCAGCGTGCCGCGCCTGCGACAGCCGACCAGCACGCGCCCGCGCGGGGTGTACTTGATCGCATTGGCAATGAGGTTGGAGAGGATGCGGGTGAGCAGCACCGGATCGCTGCGCACCGCCAGTCGGGTTGGCCGCAGTTGCAGGTTGAGCCCCTTCTTCTCCGCCTCACCATGGAACTGGTCGTGCAGGCGCTCGAAGATGTCCTGTATCCGGATGGGTGTGTGGTGCACTGGCACCGCGCCAGCCTCCAGGCGCGAGGCATCGAGCAGCGAGTTGAGCAGGTTGCCCATGCCCTTCAGGGTGGTGCCCATCCGTCCCACGACCGGCGCGACGGTTGCCACGGAAGGCGCCGATTCCCGTTGCAGCATGCGCTCCAGCGCCCCGATGAAGAGCCCGAGTGCGTGCGTGGGTTGTCGCAGGTCGTGGCTGGCGGCAGCCAGGAAGCGGGTCTTGGCGGCATTGGCCGCCTCGGCGCGATCCTTCTCGACCTGCAGCTGCTGCAGCAGTGCCAGGTTCTCATAGCGCAGGCGGAACGACTCGCCAATGGTGCGGTGGGATGTACGCGCGTAGACGATGTTGGCGGCCAGGAAAAAAGGCGTCAGTACGCCCAGCGTGGTGAACACTGGTCCGCCTTCCAGGAAGCACAGCACGATATAGGGTGTGATGGCCGGCACGGCGAACCCGACGTAGGCGGGCAGGAAGTTTGAAAGCGTAGGCACGGCCGCGGTGGTCATGCCGGCGAGCGCCCAGCACACGAACAGTACGCTCAGGGGCTGATCCGCGTCGAAGAACAGCAGCGCCATCGTACCCCACGAGATGCCGGACAGCAGCGAGGTGGCAGCGAACAGCCAGGACCAGCGGGCAGCGGCGGCGGGCGGCGGCTGCGCGCGTCGGTAGGCGCTGACGAACAGCATGCGCGCACCGGTGAGCGCGAAGATGAAGGCCGCCCATGACAGCAGCACGCGGTGGTCGGTGAAGTTCCACAGTGCCACCAGCGACAGGCCGGCCATGGCGAAGTTGCCGCCGAACACGGCCTTGGACTGCCGCATCATCAGTTCCAGATGCTGGGCCAGCAGTGCGTCATCGGCGGATGATGCCGGCAAGGTAGCAGTGGACGCGTTCATGGCTTTCGGAAACACTACCAGAAGAGTGGACACCACCCCCATCCGCATCGTGCTCGCCGATGATCACCAGATGGTGCGCGAGGGCATGCGCCTGCTGCTTTCCCTCGAAGACGGCATCGAGGTGGTGGGGGAGGCCGGCGATGGCGAGTCCGCCGTGCGCCTCACGCGCCAGCTGCGGCCCGATGTGCTGGTGCTCGACTTCCTGCTGCCGGATTTCGACGGTGCCGAGGTGCTGCGCCGTGTGCGGGAAGACATCCCCCAGGTGCGCGTGCTGTTCGTTACCGGCAGCCTGCAGCGCGACACCGTGCGATACGCGCTGGGCTGCGGCGCCGAGGGTTATGTGCTGAAGCAGTCGGGCACCGACGAGCTGATGCTGGCCCTGCGCGCAGTGATCCAGGGCGCCGAGTACGTGAGCCCGGCCATTGCCACCGCCTTCGAGCCGCCGCCGGAGGCGGCAACCACCGATCCGCTTACAGCCCGCGAGGCGCAGATCCTGGCGCTGATCGCCGCTGGCGAGCGCAACCAGGCCATTGCCGACCGGCTCTTCATCAGCCTGCCCACGGTGCGCAAGCACCGCGAGAACCTGATGCGCAAGCTCGACCTGCACAACGCGGCCGAACTGGCCGCGTTTGCCATAAGAATGGGCCTGCTTTCCTCCTGAATATACGACGCTTGCCGTATGCCCTGCGGCGGCCGGGTTGGGCACCGTTGCACGCACTGAAACAGAAGGATCCGTGCAGTGCAGGAAGCCAGCCCGTCGTTCCGTTCCTCCAGCGCCAATGCCGCAAGCCGCGCGGTGCGCCGCATCCTGTGCGTCCTCGCGCCCGTGGTGTATGTGCATGGCCAGCCAGTACATGCCGCCTGCACGCCGGAACCGACTGCCAGCCATGACAGCATCGCCTGCCAGGGGGTCAGCAGTGGTCCCCTCGACGCGGGGGAAGGGAACGACACGGTCACGAACCAGGGCACCTTGCAGGCCAGTGACGAGAACACCGACTCGGTACGGCCTCAGCCTCCCGGGTTCGACGAGTTGGGTTCAGGCGACGCCGATTATTCGATCGGGTCGGAGAGCAACGCGCTGCAGGGTGGCACGGGCAACGACACGCTCGGCAACACAGGTCTCGCAAGCAGTTCTGCACTGACGCAACTGGATTCCCTCAGCCTGCCGCTGACTCTTGCGGGAGGCCTCGATGTTTCCGCCACGACTGCCGTGATGGCGGGCGCGACGGGCATGGCCGGCGGCGACGGCGGTGACCGCCTCACCAGCGCAGGGCGGGTGGATGCCACTGCGCAATCGGTGCTGGCATCCGGGAACGTGGAGGTCAACGGGGCCGACACCACGCATGGCGATGCGACCACGACGGTCAGTGCCGATGCCCGCGGCATCGATGCCGGCCCGGGAACCGGCGACAGCGTAACCAACACGGGCGAGGTCCACGCGGTGGCCCGGGCGGACAGCGCGACCTCGAACGTGGAAGTGAACCTCATTGACGCCGCGCTGGCCGACAGCCGGCTGTTGGTGGAAGCCGGGGCCAGTGCCCTGGTGGCCGGCCTGGGCGCAGGCACGCTCGACAACAGCGGCAGCGTCGTCGCGCTGGCCGAGGCGCAGTCCACGGACGTCAGCGCCAACATGACCTACCTCGACGTCACGCTGGTCGAAGTGGAGCTGGTGAAGCCCGACACGGCGGATGCCGGCACCACGGTGAGTGCCGTGGCGACGGGGCTGGATGGCATCGCGTCAACAGGCGGCCTCACCCTCACCAACAGCGGCGATGTGGATGTGAATGCCGTCTCCACGCTGGATGCACTGGCGATCTCGCTGGCTTCCGAAGGCGTTCCGGCATCGCTGAAATCCGTGATCGACGAGCTCACCGGCGATGCTGCAATCATCGAGATCGGCATCCAGTCCGTGGCCCGCGCCCAGGGCGCCGTGGGCGGGCAGGGCACGGATGTCGCGACCAACACCGGCACGATCCGCGCGGATGCGCAGTCCAGTGCCAGGCAGGCCAGCGTCAACGTCGGCATGGCGTTGATCGACTGGGGCATTCCCACGCCCGGCATCGTGATCGGTGGCGCCGGCACGTGGGCGAGTGCCGATGCGCTGGGCATTGATGGCGGCCAGGGGGATGACACGGTCACCAACGACGCATCGATCACCGCCACCAGCGATGCCAGTGCAGGGGCGCTGACGGTATCGGCCAATATCTCCGGCTTCACCGACAACCCTGCCGGCGGCGGTTCGAGTCCCCTGGGCAGTCTCGGGTTCTCCGTTGCCGTGGCGGACACCAAGAATCTCGCGCAGGCCGATGCAGTTGGCCTGCGGGGTGGCGGGGGCAATGACACGGTGGGTAATGCCGGTGCCATCCATGCAGATGCCGATGCGGCTGGCGTGGCCGTGGGCGTGTCGGCCGCCATCAACGTGGAGTTCTCCGAGGGCGAGCACATGCTGGGGGCCAATGCCGTGGCGTCGCGGGCAGGTTCGACTGCCGAGGCGACAGCCATCGGCATCGACGGCGGGGCCGCCAACCACCGGCGGGGAGATCGCGTCAAGGAAGTCGTTGCGATCACGACGGACAACGATGAAATCGACAACACTGGTTCGCTGGTTGCCGAAGCGGACGCGGACACCGTGGCCGTGGCGGCTTCGCTGACGGTGGGCGGCACCGTGAAGGGCGCGGGCGCCGTGTTCAACGTGGCCGCCGCCGATGCCTCGGCCGACAGTTACGCCACTGCATTCGGTGTGGACGCTGGCGGCGGGCACGACGTGGTGGACAACCGGGGTTCCATCGTGGCCGATGCGCAAAGCGGGGCCCTGTCGGTGGGCGCGGGGCTCAGCATCAGCTTCGCCAGCCAGGGAGCAGTGGTGGGTGTGTCATTGGCGCGCGCGCAGGCCACGGCACAGTCCGATGCGGCAGGAATCCTTGGCGGCGCCGGCCTCGATGCGCTCACCAACGAGGGTCAGGTCACCGCGCATGCCGGTGCCGAGGCGCAGGCCGTGGCGGTGTCGGTGGGCGTGGCAGGCACCAAGGACGGGCTTTCAATCAGCGGCGCACTGTCGGATTCCAGCGGTGACGCCAGCGCCATGGCGCGCGGCATGGATGGCGGATCCGACAACGACTCCCTGCGCAATGCAGGCGCCATCGCGATCTCGGACGTCACTGCTGCTGCCACTGCGGCCAGCATCAGCGTGAGCCTGGCCGGCGTGAACAATGGCGTCGCGGTCAGCGCCTCGCTGGCGCAGACCAGTGCCAATGCCACGGCTTCCGCCACCGGCCTGGAAGGCGGCGAGGGCGATGACCAGCTCACCAACGACGGCTCGATCACGCTCAGCAACGTGGACGCCAGCACGGTCGCGCAGTCGGTCGCGGTGTCGGTGAGCGGTGCGCTCACGGCCGGTGCCACCCTGGCGGCTTCGATGACCGACTCCAGCGCCACATCGACCGTGCGCGCCGCCGGCCTGTCGGGCGGTGCCGGCGACGACCAGTTGGTCAACACCGGCACCATCACGGCGACCGGCGACATCGGCGCGGCGGCCATCGCCGGCAGCACTTCGGTGTCACTGAGTGGTTCCTGGCAAGGTGCGGCGCTGGGTGCCGCGCTCTCCGACGCCAGCGCCACGGCCGATACGATGTTGGTGGGCATCGATGGCGGCACGGGCCTGGATCTCATCGACAACCGGGGCGCCATCCACCTGGTCGGCAATGCGGAGTCCGGTGCCACCAGCGTGGCCGTCACGGTGAATGCGGCCATGGGCATCGGCGGTGGCTTAGAGCTGGTGGATGCCCGCTCCAGCGCCACCACGCAGGTCACGGGCATCGATGCTGGCCAGGGCATCAGCGGCGTGGTGAACAGCGCCGCACTCGATATCGAGTCCTGGTCAGACGCGCAGGCGCTGGGGGTGGGCGTGGGTGTCACGGTTGCCATCGGCGGCAATGCCACGGTGGTGGACGCCGCTGCCACCTCCACGGCGCGCGCCATCGGCATCAGCGAGGGTGGCTCGGAGGAGGGAGTCAGCGACATCATCAATATCGCAAGCATCGACCTGCTGGCCGATGCCAGTGTCGATGGCAAGGCCATCAGTGCCAATCTCGCCGGCTACGCGCTCGGTGAAACCAGCGTGACCGCTGTCGCGGAGGCCCAGGGCATCCGCGGCGGCATCGGCGCAACCCGGATCGAGAATCGCGGTGTGATCAATGCCCTGAGCCAGGCCTGGGGCGACGGATGGTCGCTGGCGGTGTCGGGTGGCGGCAGGGTCGAAGGCGATGCGGGGGTGACCGCCGAGGCCCGTTCCACTGGCATTACATCCGGCGCAGGCGATGACCAGATCGACAATTTCGCGGCGCTCATCGTGGACGCGCACAGCAGCGCCGAGGCGGTGAGCATCGCGGCGCAGCTTGCCGGTTCGGCGCAGGCCAACGCGCGGGCAGATGCCGTCACGGAAGCCGTCGCACTGGACGGCGGCGCCGGCAACGACCTGCTGCGCAACAGCGCCAGTCTCGAGGTCACGGCCACGAGCGTGTCGGACGCCAGCAACATCACCGTGACCGTGGCCAGCTCCAACGGTGCCGATGCGATGAACGCCCCGACCTCGCGCGCCGTCGCGATGGCAGGTGGTGCCGGCAATGACCTCGCCCTGCTCGGCGGCGACACGGTCACCGTGGCGGCAAGTGCAAGCTCCACCATTGACCAGTCCAGCTGGAACCTCGCCGGTGCCACTTCCAGCCGTGCGGGTGCGGAGGCCACCGCAACCGCGATGGCGCTTGAGGGCGGGGAGGGAGATGACCAGTTGCAGCAGCAGGCGCAGTCGCTCCAGGTGCAGTCCACGGCCAGCGCCAGTGCCAGCAGTTCCGGCTGGACCTTTGCCGGGGACGTCGGCACCGAAGCGGCGCTGGTCGCGCTGGCGCAGGTCAGCGTGGTCGACGGTGGCACCGGCGCGGACAGCATCCGCAACGACTCGGCATTCACTGCCACTTCAACAGCCACCCTGGATTCCAGCGGTGGCGCCAACGCGGTGTTCGGCAATGCGGGAAACCGCACGCGCATGGGAGCCACGGCGAGCACCATCGGCCTTGATGGCGGCGCCGACGACGACCTGATCTCGAACGCGGCGGAGCTGACGCTGGCCGCGGAGTCCACCGTCACGTCCACGCGGGCTTCCTATACCTTCGCGGGCGGCGCCAGCATCGACGAGGTGCTCACCTCGCGCGCCGAACTGGTGGGGGTGGCGGGCGGTGCCGGCAATGATCGCATCCTCAACACTGCCCGCATCGGCGCTACCGCGCTGGCCTCCGGCACCACCCTCGGTGGCGCCACGACAGGACTGGGCGGCGGCACGGATGCCGCCGGCAGGGCGCATGCTGAGGCCTTTGCCATCGGCATCGACGGGGGCAGTGGCAATGACGCCATCGACAACCAGGGCACTCTCCACATCGCCGCCATCCTCGACCCGATGGCGAACAATGGCACGGACTCCGGCGTGTTCTTCGGCAACGCCAGTGTGGATGCCCGGGTCAACGGCGGGATCGAAGCTGCGGGCATCAATGCTGGCGACGGCAACGACGTGATCACCAACGCCGCCGGCGTGACCGTGCTGGCGTCCAGTTCCGACCGCGCGCTGGCCTACTCGTCGGCCGACGGCAGTGAGTTCTCCTTTGGCACGGCCGGCAACGGCGTGTCGCATGCCGAGATCCTCCTGCAAGGCAGTGCTGGCGGCATCCACGCGGGCGACGGCGATGACGTAGTGCTGAACAGCGGCGACATCGTCGTGCGGCTGCTCGACCTTGCAGCCCGCGCCGAGACGCATGCCAGTTCGGGAGACACCAGTGGCTATGGCCTCGGCAACGTCAACGCCACGGCGCGGGCCTGGGGGACCGGCATCGGCCTGGGCGACGGTGCGAATCGCCTGGAGAACGAGGGTGCCATCGAGGTGGATGCCAGCGCGCAGGCCTGGGGCCTTTCGGGCGTGGGCGCGGTATCGTTCTACAACGGCCACTCGACCATCCATTCCACGGCTGTCGGCGAAGCCCGCGGCCTGTCCGCCGGCATGGGCAACCAGTGGATCGTGAACAGCGGCGACGTGCGTGTCACAGCCTCGCCCATTGCCGAGTCCCATGCCAGCGTCGATTCCGGCAACGACAGTGGCGATGCCGTAGGCACAACCGTGAACATCGCTACGGGCCGCGGCTGGGGCATCGAGACCGGCGACGGTGACACGCACATCGTGAACGCCGGACTGCTGTCGGTGGTCGCCGCGCCGCAGGCCCGCGCACCCGATGCTTTCGGCAACATGAATGTCTTTGCCTATGGCGATCACCCCGACCTCGACACCACCAACGGCGATGCCGAGGCCTATGTGCAGTCGGAAGCCACTGCGGAGGCGCATGGCATCCGCGCCGGAACGGGCCGGCACTTCATCGACAACGCGGGCCGCATCGAAGTCACTGCGAATGCCTTCGCCGAGGGTGGCTACGACGTCAATGCCGGCAATGGGCCTGACGGTCACGCCAACACCGTCACGCGCCTGTATGCCTTCGGAACCGCCACCGGCATCGCGATTGCCGGCGGCGATGCCACGATCCGCAACAGCGGCGATATCACCGCCGTGGCGGCGCCGGTCGCGGCCATGGCCCACGCCTGGGGTGACAATGGTCCCCTGCAATACCAGGAAAGCGCGGGCAGTGCGACGGGCATCCAGGGGGGAAGCCAGTCAGGTGACCAGTCGGTCATCAATGACGGACACATCGACGTCCTGGCCAGCGGCTCCGTGCAGGGGTACACCGATGGCAGACCGCTGGACCTGGGCCCCTATCGACTCGGCAGTGCGCCGGAGGCCACGGGCGTCATGCTGCAGGGTGATGGCTACAAGGTCGTACAGAACAATGGCGTGATCACGGCCACCGGCATCTCGCTTTCCACCCAGGTGGCCGACACGGCACTGGCCAGCGGCATCCGAGTTGCCGGCGACGGCGTCGCGGTAACCAACAACGGCATCATCACGGCCCAGATCGGCGGCCTCGGGACCAGCCTGCGGGCGGGCACGGCCATCCACATGAACAGCCTGCGCGGCCAGGAGCTGATGCTGCGCCTGGGGCGCGAATCGGTCACCAACGGTCATGTGGTGATGACCGGCGGTGCCGCGACCCTGGTGCTGGATGGCAACCCCCTGCTGAACGGCAGCCTCGCGGTTGATCCGTCGCGGGACTTCAGCCTGGTGCTCGAGAACGATGGCTTCTTTGGCCATGCGCTGCCGCTGGTGGCCAGCGTGGCAAAACAGGGCGCCGGCACCTTCCGCCTGCCGACGCTCAACACGGTTGGTGCCATGACGCTCACCGACGGTACCCTGGAGCTCGAAAGCGGCTACAGCTTCTCCGCTGCGGGCACGCTGGAGGCCAGCATCCGTGGCGACGGCCGCCATGGCGCACTGCTGTCAGGAGGAACCGTGCACCTGGACGGCACGTTGCGCGTCTCCGGTGATGACGACCTGTACAGCGATCACGCCCGCTACCGGATCATCGCGGCCGGTGCCATTGCACCGGCCAGCGGATTCGATGCGGTGCAGCTGCCGGCCAGCTCGGCGCTGGTCACTTTCTCCGCCGAGCGCAGCGCCACCGCCTTCGATGTCGTCACCCAGGTCGCGAGATTCGAAAGCCTGGCGCAGAGCGCCACGACGCGCTCGATCGCACACGCGCTGGACGCAGCGGCCGCAGGCTCCAGCGGGGAAATGCGCCAGCACCTGGCGGCCATCCAGCGGTTGTCGCTCGCGGACCTGCAGGGCACCTATCAGAGTCTGAATCCCGTCTTCTACGAATATCTCTCCACCGCCGCGGCGGGTAATGCCACCCAGCTTGCCGACGCACTCTGGCAGCGGCTGGCCGATCCCGGGGAGCTGGTGCAGCCTGAAGTGGGCGTGTGGCTGCGCGGGTTTGGCCGCACCGGTGAACAAGATGCGCGCGGCACGCATGCCGGCCATGACTTCCAGCAGGGCGGCATGGGGATCGGCTACGACCGGTTCATCGGCCGCTACACTGTCGGCGGCAGCCTGGGCTTCGTGAACCACCGGCTGGACGGTCGCGACGAGCCGGGTCGCAGCCGCGTCGACAGCACTCTCTACTCGGTGTACGGCGGCTACTCGGACACGTGGCGCCATCTGGATGCGCTGCTCACCTGGGGACGCAATGACTACCACCTGGCGCGCCAGGTCGTCGTCGGCCAGTTCAGTTCAGACGCCAGTGGGACCCGCAGCGGGGAGACGCTTTCCCTGGGCGTGAGCGGCGGCACGCTGCATGCGTTCCGCGGCTGGGACTTCGGGCCTTCTGCATCCCTGCAATACATCCGCCTCGGTGAACCCGGGTTCACCGAGCAGGGTGGGCCGCTGGCGTTGCAGGTCAGCCCGCGAACGACCCATACCCTCGCCGTCAGCGCGGGCGGGCGCCTGAGTCGGAGCATCCGCATGCGCGCGGGCGAATGGATTCCGGGTATCTCGGTCGCCCTGCGCCAGGACCTCTCACTCGGCGACCGCAGCATCGAGGCTGCTTTCATCGGTGCGCCCGATGCAGGTTTCGTGGTCAGCGAAGGTGCCCTGCCGCACCTGGGAGTGCTCACCAGTGCGGGTGTCACCTGGCGCTCCGGCGGCTTCGCCGCGCGGCTCACGTGGAATGGCGAGTTCCGCGGCGGGAGCGGTGCCCACGGTCTCTTTGCGGGCATCCGCTACATGCTGTGATTCACCCTTGCGAGTCGCGGGCTACCTGTGCCGGATGGCCCGTTGTCTCCGGCCGCAGGTAGCCAAGCATGTGCGCCACGTAGTCCACCTTGCCCAGCCCGATGCCCTGGCTGCGCAGGATTGCGTAGGCAGTCATCACGTGGAAGTAGAACTGCGGCAATGCCCAATCGCGCGCGAACTGCGCAGCAGTGAGATCAAAGACCATCCCGGCCGGCAGCGCGTGGGCAATCGGGCGGCTCTCGTTCCGGTCGTCGGGTTTTGGGGCAAGCCCTGTCACCAGTACGATGGTCTCGTCGATGCGAGCCAGCGCCGTGGCAATGGATCCTGGGTGCTCGCCGGCATTGCGACCCTCATCGAGCAGTTCCTGCAGCGACTGTGGGAACTCGGTCCCGTCGAGACGGTACATGCCTTCCTGCGCCTGTACGCAGGCGAACCTCACCTGCGTGGACAAAGGGAACATGTCTGGCGCCAGGCGCGCCGAAAGAAGGGCGTCGGCCCCTGCGCCGGGCCTCTCCGCCTGGGCCTTGCGCAGCCATGCGGCCAGCGCTTGCAGCATCTGGACGTACGTCGGGACGAGCAGTTCCTTCAGTGTCACGATCTGATTCCTCTATCACTGGCAGACGTGGACCCGTCGTTCATTGTACGTTCCAACCGCCAGCTGGTCCCCAACAACGTCTGTCCAGGTGATCCATGCACCCGCCCCAAGATGCATCCTCCGCCGGCATGAATGCCCGCCCGATCCCGCGCCGGCAGCGGCGCCTGTGCACCGCCATGTGGCTCTGCGTGGGATTGATCACGACGCCGGTGGCGATCGCCGAGGTCGTCTTGCCGAATGTCTTTTCGGATCACATGGTGTTGCAGCGGCGGCAGCCCAACAAGGTGTGGGGCAAGGCTGCCCCTGGGGAAAATGTCTCGGTCACCATTGGCACGCAAGCCCATGCAGCAACG
>JALYWD010000581.1 GCA_030852885.1 Chloroflexota bacterium
CTTCCAGGCGGTCCACGACTGAGTTCAGGGAGGGATCATGCTTGCGCACCATGGGGAAGACGGCGGCATCCTCGATAGTGTGGTGGTGATGCACGAAGCGGCAGTAGTGCATGCAGCCGAACTTGAGCCGCCAGAGCGGGCTGTTTGTCTCCAGTTCCCGCACCTGGGTGACGATGTCCTCCGGCGAGAGGCCAAAGCGCACCTCGTCCGCCAGGCGGCGCACGAGGCTGAGATCGCGCCGGAGCATGGCGTGGATGGTGAGTAACTCACGGAACATGCCGGTGCGCGGCGCGCTGATCTGTGATGCGGCCGGGGTACTGACGGACACGTGTCATTCCTTATCGATATGATATCAACACAAGGTAGCGTGCAACTCGCGTTGCAATATGTATGCGCATGAATATATCATATGGCGAGTGACTCTTGCCAGCCATTACTGGCGTACTGATGGGATGCTCCCGTGCCTGACTACGGCCATGATCTGCAATTCGGCTTCTTCCTCGATCCCTCGTCCAGCGACCCGGCGCGCACTATTGAGGTGGCGCACATCCTGGATGACCTCGGCTACGACCTGATCGGCATCCAGGATCACCCGTACCAGGCGAAGCACTTCGATGCCCTGGCGCTGAGTGGCTACATCCTCGGGGCCACGGAGAAGATTCGCGTTTTCCCGGATGTCGCCAACCTGCCGCTGCGTTCGCCCCTGATGCTGGCGCAGGAGGCGGCCACGCTCGATCAATTGAGCGGCGGCCGCTTCGAGTTGGGCCTGGGCGCCGGAGCGTTCTGGGACGCCATTCGCGCCATGGGCGGCCCGGTGCGCACGCCGGGGGAGGCGATTGGTTCGCTGCGCGAGGGGGTGCAGATCATCCGCGCTGCCTGGGCCGGGCAGCCGTTCCGCTTCCACGGTGACCACTATGAAACGGTGGGCGTGCGCCCTGGTCCGGTGCCCGCGCATGATATGGAACTCTGGTTGGGCGTGATCGGCCCGCGTGCGCTGAAGCTGACCGGAGAGATGGCGGACGGTTGGGTTCCCTCCATGTCGTACGTGCCGCCCGCGCAGGCGATGAAATCGAACGCCATCATCGATGAGGCAGCCATTGCGGCGGGCCGCGAGCCGTCCGCCATTCGCCGGCTCTACAACATCGGCGGCGATGTCTCCCCGGTTACTGAGGCGGGCCTGAGCGACGAGGACCAGCAGATCGTCGGCCCGCGCGACCACTGGGTGAACGTGCTGGCGCACCTGGCCACGGACCTCGGCTTCTCCACCTTCATCCTCTGGGGGGTGCCCACCGCGCCCCGGCTGCGCATGTTCATCGAGGAGATTGCCCCGGCCGTGAAGGCGCGTGTGGCGGAGGTGCGGGCAGAGCGGGGATAGCGAGCCTGAAATTACTTTGAGGCGATGTCAGGCGTATCCAGATGCGACTTGCTGAGCCTCGGCGTTCACCAGTATGCTTTCAAAGCATATAGAGGAGCATAAGACATGCCCAGAGTGAGTGTTGACGATAACTACCGATTTACGATGCAGATTCCCCCAACTGCCAAGGCTCGGCTACTGCGGGCAGCGGCACTTGAGCACACGACCCTGAAGGATTTCATGCTCCGAAACTCCCTGAGTGCGGCTGATGCGGTCATCGATCAGGCCGAGCACATCATGCTTTCTGAACGTGATACCCAGAAGCTTCTCAATTTGCTCGATCATCCGCGAGAACCGAGTGAGCGGATGGTGGCTGCCCTGAAGGAGATGCCTGCAGAATAATGGCAGCGCCATCCTGGCATGAAGAAGCGATCAGCAAGACCCATGATCGCCGAGGATTTGACTGCGGCCAGGCGGATCTCAACGCTTTCCTGGCGCAATATGCCCGACAGGCGCATCAGTGGGGATCTGCAAAGACCTACTGCGCGGTCGACGATGCGAACGCAAAAAAGGTCCTTGGCTACTACACGATCAGTCCCGGACAGATTGAATTGCATCATGTTCCAGGTGCGGCCCGGCCGGGGGGAGGTGGCCACCACGCGCTAAGTGGATTCCGTCTGGCGCGTCTGGCAGTAGACCGCATCTACCAGGGACAAGGTCTGGGTGGACAACTCCTGGCCCGGGCAATCGGGCGTTGCATGAAGGCATCCCTGGAGGTCGGCGGCACAGCGCTGCTCATCGACGCAAAAGACGATGCGGCAGCGAAGTGGTATCAAGTGTACGGCGCGATGCCGCTGGATGATCGCCCGCTATCGCTGGTCATCCCCTACGTTGAGTTCAACCGCGCTCGGGTGGCGGCTGGTTTGCCACCCATCGCCAATTGAAGTCTCCATCCTATCCTTGAAGCAGCCGGTGCAACTGGCAATCCAGATCCCGGCGCAGGCAACACGGCGTACCCGGAGGATT
>JALYWD010000583.1 GCA_030852885.1 Chloroflexota bacterium
TGCGATTGTCACACCAGGAGGACCCCGATGGACTACCCCGCGCAGGCTCGCGCCGCTCTCGACCAGATTGCCGCCAGCAAGCCGCTGGTGCACCAGATCACGAACATCGTCGTCGCCAATGACTCCGCGAACCTCACCCTCGGCTTCGGGGCGCTGCCCGTGATGGCCTACGCGCCGGAAGAGGTAGCCGAGATGGCATCCATTGCGCAGGCGCTGGTGCTGAACATCGGCACCCTCTCCCGGGGGGAGGTGGACGCCATGCTGATTGCCGGGCGTGCCGCCGGTGAGCGGGGCATCCCGATCATCCTGGATCCGGTGGGCGCGGGCGCGACCAGCTTCCGCACCGAGAGCGCGCTGCTCCTGCTGGGCGAGCTGCCGATCACGGTGCTGCGCGGCAACCGCGGCGAGATTGGGGCGCTGGTCGGTTCGGGCGAAGTGCGCGGAGTGGAAGCCACTGGCTCCGAGGACCCGCGCGCCGTGGCCGAGGCGGCGCACCAGGCGTTCGGCGTGACGGTGGCCGTCACCGGCGCGACGGACGTCATCGTGGGCAAGGACGCGACCTACCTGGTCCACAACGGCACGCCGCTGCTCGGCATGATCACCGGCTCCGGCTGCATGGCCACCGCCACCATCGGCATCTTCAACGCGGTAGGCGATGACCCCGCCCTGCAAACCGCGCTCGGCCTCGCCGCCTACGAGGTCGCCGCCGAGCGCGCCGCCGTGGGTGACCCCGGGCCGGGCACGTTCCGGGCGCGGCTGCTGGACGAGGTGGCGGCGCTGCAACAGGGCGGGGAAGTGCCGGTGCGGATCGAGATCGTGGCGCACTAGCGTCACCAAGAGTGACCATCGGAGGAGACGTGCCACATCCGCTGGCGCCACCTGAGTCCGGCACACTCTCCCCCGCCTGGTGGTGGGAGAATGCGCCGAAGTGGTCCTCTGAGGAGCGGCGAGGTGGCTACCTCTGGGCGTCTCAACGCGAGCCGGGCGGATCGCTTGCGACACGTGGGGCAATGCTGACTCACCTCGCCCCGGGAGACCGCGTGCTGCGTGCGAGCTGGAATGCCATCTTCACCATCGCCGTTGTGCGGGGTAGCCCCGTGCGTGCTCTACCGCCACGTGCCCTGGGCATTTCACCGAACCATCGGAGTTCGTGGGGATATCGCGTCCCTGTCGAGTTTGTCCCGCTCAGTGCCGGTATTGAGGTGCGCCAGATTCCCCGGGCGTGGCGCGCCGCAATCGGAGGGCCTTTCAAACCGGATGGAGGAATCCGGAAATCGCGCCTGTACCCGTTGCCTGAGCCCTTTGTCTCATGGCTGCTGGAACGCTTCGCCAGCGAGATCCCGGCGGGCCTCAGGCCCCGGCCGCCGCTGCCGGATACGCACACGGCTGCCTGGCGTGAGCTGTATCGCCAGACCCTGGAAGGCTTCTTTCCGGACGCCACAACATGCCGGATGAGCCTGGACTTCCTGGCGGAGTCGATCATCACGGCGCATGAGCACGCTCCGGGAAGCTGGACAACCGCACTGCCGGATCGACACCTGTTTCGCATGAATGTGGCGAAGATCGAGGTCTGTGTCCTGCAGAAGGATTCGCTGTATCTCGTGCTCGACAAGGATGCACTCAAGCCCGCAGACCGAGACGTGCTCGGAGAAACCGCCTCCCCACTGCCGGAGTCAGGTGTGCAGTACCGGTCTACGCCGTTCGCCCACGGATTCACCCTGCCGGCACATCGTGTGGTTGAACTGCTGCCGCACGCGCGAGACGCGCATCTGGCGCTGGTTGGACGCGCGGCACGGACGACGGCGGCTCGCTCCGGGTACGCCAACGTGCACCAACCGCAGTTTATCGACTACCTCCAGGCAACGTTGGGCCGCGACTTGCCGCAGCCCGACTATTCCCACCAGGAAGAACCTGAACTCGACAACCATGAGCCGGAACATGCCTGGCTGAGCGGGGAGTGGCAGACAGCCTGGCTGCTCAACGTGCCGCCAGCCGTGGGCAGCCTTGACGACCTGCTGGCAGAAAGCCGCGTGGGAGATGCCAGTATCTGGCCGGTTACGCGTTACTGGGATCAGATGCAGCGTGGACAACCGGTCATCCTTTGGCAAGGCGGAACCGAGCCAGGAATCTATGCCATTGGCGAACTGGATGACGCGCCCTTCGAGAGTGCCTCCGGCGACTGGGAGGTGCCGATAAGATACTCAACACTGCTGGATGAACCACTGCCAGTGGAAGCCTTGCGCGCACGGCCGGCCTTGCGGGAACTGGCGTCGCTGCCAGAGCCAGAGCACACGATCTGCAAGGTGCCAGATTCACTATGGGCGGCGTTGCAACCGCTCCTGCCAGAGTCTCCTGCGTAGGGCCATGCGCGTTCACCGCGTGGCCGTCGGGTTCGCCTTGTTGTTAATAGGGTCTTGACTTCTGGGCACGCGGGGTGTACGTTCACTGCACACCAGAAACGGACGGGAGCAATCCCCGAAACACACAGTGGAGCGAACGCCGATGGATCAAGCGCGCAAGCGCAGGATTTGTCGGCGTTTTGCTGTGCGTGGCAAAGGGAAGACGGTCTGCGGGCCTTGGGGAAGACGCGCTCACGCGCTTCGGGAATAAGGGTACGAGGAGTTCACTACTCCCGAAGTTCCTTGCTCCCTCGCGCAGCCAGCAGCCAGCGCAACGTGAACACTCGGCGAACGTCGCTGATCCGGATACCGTGACTGGCGTCGCACCAGCCGGCGCATTACCCGGCGATGTACCTGAAGAGAAAGACGCCACCGACCAGGCCAATAGCCAGGCAAATCAGCGCGGCCAGCTCGTGATGCTCATCGTGAAAGACGTTCTCGACAATCCAGAAGAGGGCACCGGAAATCAACATGCCTCCCACAACGCCACTGGAGACCCGTGCTGGCACCGGAAGATGAATCGCAACCAGCGGCGCGGGTCTGTTCAGGAGCACGGGCATACCGCCCTCCCTTATCGCCGTTATCCGGCACGACAGGGAACATATATCTGCTTTCCGCCGATTCTTCTATGATTTTGCACTGTGTTCCGCACCGCACAAAACAAACGTCGGTGCTCTGCGCTGAGAAACTAAAGAAGCGTCTGCACTGCGCTCGCTACCCGGCTGCCTCGTCCGGCGCGCTACCCAGAGCCGGCGAGCTGCTCGTCATCTCCTGACAAGATCGGCACGATCCTGGCCATGCACGGGGCGACACAATTGTCGCGGGAGTTTTCGCCCGCGCGGAGTGGCACGGTCGGGCTTCAGAGGGGCACGTAAGCAACGTGCGAATAGGTATTTCTACGGATGACAGGCCACGAAGAAGGACGTAAGGTGACAGAAGGGCGAGGTGAAAGAGAGGGATTGATGGACGATCACCTGTTCGATGAGTTGGTGCGCCGGCTGACTGGATCGCCATCGCGCCGTGTTGTGATCACCGGCCTGGTTCCCGGGGCTCTCGGGCTACTGATGGCGGATGAAGTCGGGGCCAGGAAGCGGCGTAAGAAGAAGAAGAAGAAGCCCAAGCGCGTACAGACCACGCCGCCTCCCAGTTCAGCCACGACGACGTCAACCACGCAGCCCCCCTTCTGTTCGGGAAAGCCGGATGACACATACTGCGGGCCAACTCCGCATCCAGGCGAAATGGAGGATTGGCTCTTATGTAGTGGTGGCATATGCACGTTGCGGCCCACGTGCGATGGCAAGCACCAAGGGAATTGCTCAGATTCAATGGTCGAAAACTGTTGTAGCAAGTACTGCGATGGAGGGCTTTGTGCCTGCTCGACAGCCGGATACCCCTGTTACAACGGGCCTGATTGCTGTGGCTATCAGGATGGCGTGCTGGACTGCGCAGGCTACGTCTGCCAAGCGGTTAGCCGAGTTGGCTGAGCCTGAGACAGAGCCGGAGCGCCGATTCGCTATCTCATACCCAGGTTCAGGCAAGACTGCGCACCAATCTTCCGCAGGAGAGGGGCGGCATGCCGCCCCTCTCCTGCCTTTACCTTGATCCTTGAGCGCGAAGCGTCTCCCCCTCCGTCTAGTACCCCCGCGCTTTGTCCACCACGTTCACCAGCGGCTCGCCGGCGGCGTAGCGGATCAGGTTCTCGCGCAGGATATGCACGCAGCGCTGCTCCTTCTCGGTGGAATCCCCGGCGGTGTGCGGGGAGATGATCAGGTTCGGCGCATCCCAGAGCGGGCTGTCGGCGGAGAGCGGCTCCACCTCGGCCACATCGATGCCCGCGCCCGCGATAGCGCCGGAGGTCAGCGCCGCCGCCAGGGCGTTCTCCTCCACGATGCCGCCGCGCGAGACCACGATCAGGTAGCTGCTCGGCTTCATCAGCGCCAGCTCCTGCGCGCCCAGCAGGTGGTGCGAGGCGTCCGTGAGCGGTGCGGAGACCACGACCACGTCCGACTGCCGCAACAGATCGGGCAGGCGGTCCATGCCCCAGACCTCGTCCACGAACGACGCGGCCGGGTCCGGGTGGGCATCGACCGCGAGCACGTTCATCTCGAAGCCGCGCGCGCGCTGCGCGATGGAGCGGCCAATGGCGCCGTAGCCGATGATCCCCATCGTGCGCTGATAGATCTCGTGGCTGGTGTAGTAGATATCGCTCCAGGCCCAGCGCCGCTCGCGCTGCGCCGAATGGCACAGATCCAGGTGGCGCGTCAGCGCGAAGAGGAGCGCGAAGGTGTGCTCGCCAATGGAGGGGCCATGCGCGCCGCGCGTGTTGGTCAGCACGATCTCGTTCCGCACCAGATCGGGCATGTGCTGCAGGAAGTTCACCCCGGCGCTGGGGGACTGAATCCACTTCAGCGCCTTCCCCTGCGCCAGGACATCGGCCGACGGGAAGCCGTAGTAGACCTCCGCATCGCCAATCTCCGCCGCCAGTTCCTCCGGGGTGGTGGTCTTCACCAGCTCCAGGCCGGGAATCTCCAGGTCATCCAGCAGCCCGAAGTGCTTGTACCCTTCCGTCTTCGTGAGCACGACCTTCATTGCGTCCTGCTTGCTCCGTCATGGGGCGTTCTCGCCCGCGTTGGCCGGCTTCAGTTGCCAGCGGCTCCGGCGCGCAGGGTACCGCGATTCGCGCCGAGGCGCGCGGCGTTCACTATTCGTACCAGCACGCAAGGACCTATGAAAGTCGCTTTGCCCCTCATCCTGCACCCCTGGCTTGCGCGCTGGCAACTCATCCCGGACGGCGCGCCGTTCTCCACGCACACCAGCGTCCTCCTGCCCGTGCTCATCGGCGATCAGCCAGCCATGCTGAAGGTCGCTACGGCGGAAGAAGAGGAGCGCGGAGCGGCAGTCCTCGCCTGGTGGGCGGGAGAGGGAGCCGCGCGCGTCCTGGCGCTGGAAGGGGAGGCGCTGCTCATGGAGCGCGCCACCGGCCCAGGCTCCCTGGTGCGGATGGCCGCGTCCGGCGACGATGACGCCGCGACCCGCATTCTCTGCGCCACCGCCGCCCGGCTGCATCAGCCCCGCCCGGATCCACCGGCCAGCGCGGCGCCACTGGAGACCCGGTTCGCCGCGCTGGCGCGCGCCGCGGCGGGCGAGGGCGGCACCCTGGCCCGGGCCCAGGCAGCGGCAACGCATCTGCTCGGAACCCCGCGCGAACCGACCGTGCTCCACGGTGATCTGCACCACGGGAATGTGCTGGACTTCGGCGCGCGCGGGTGGCTGGCCATCGACCCCAAGGGCGTGTACGGCGAGCGCGGCTACGAGTTCGCCAACATCTTCTGCAACCCGGATACGGCAACGGCCATCGCGCCGGGCCGGTTGGCGCGACTGGCGGACGTGGTGGCTGCAGCCGCCGGGATCGAGCGCGCCCGGCTGCTGACGTGGGTCCTCGCCTACGCCGGCTTGTCGGCGTCCTGGTCCATGGAGGACGGCGACAACCCCGCGCTTGCCCTCGTCGTGGCCGAAATCGCTGCCACGGAGCTTGCCAGAGCGCATGGAATCCACTTCTGAAACCCTTGGATAAATAAAATCAATATGGATATTGACATCTCTGATGAAGAGGCGTACATTGTTGACACGCGGTGGTGCTGATTAGTCGCCAACGTCGATTGTGAGCCGTCTCCATTGCAGGGAGGAAACCCATGCGCCCTGACCAACGCTACCGGGGGACCTCGTGAACACCCATCCGGTCCTGGGCCAGTGCCCCGTTTGCAGCCATGAACTGAGCGTCACCCGGCTGCAGTGCGGCAACTGCCAGACACAGATCGAGGGAGGCTTTCACCTGGGGCGCTTCCAGCGGCTCTCGCCGGAGCAACTCGCCTTCATAGAGGTTTTCGTCAAGAATCGCGGCATCATCAAGGATGTTGAGGCGGAGCTGGGGATTTCGTATCCCACCGTCCGCGCCCGCCTGGATGACGTGCTGCGCGGCATGGGCTTTCCCACTGGCGGCGAGGATGACCCCCGCGTTTCCCCGCGCGATGCCCGCAACCAGGCCCGCGACGAGCGGCGGCGCATTCTGGAAGCGCTGCAGAACCAGCAGATCAGCCCGGAAGAAGCAGCCCGCCGCCTGGCTGGCTAACATCCCACACTCACCCGTCAACCTGGAGGCAACTGATGGACGTGAACACCGTCTACCTGGACAACAACGGCCAGGCGAACATTCCCATTGATTCGTCACAATCCCTGACGCTCCGTATGGAGAGCCCAAACGGCAACATCACGGTGCGGGGCGAGGCGCGCACGGATGTGCTTGTGAGCTCCGATGACTACGATGGCGATGATGACGAGTTCCCGCTCGTCTCCATCGCCGTCCGTGGGAACGTGATTACGATCGGGCCGAACAACGTGCCTGCGGAGGAACCGGTCGACCTGGGCGGCGATCCAGAAGGCATGCTCCGCAAGGCCGCGTCCTGGATCGCGCGCTCAGCCCTGGGCCGGCGGAGCTGGCCCGACTTCACTGTGGAGATCCCGCGCGACCTGGTCTGCCGGCTGGATGCGCACACCGCCTCCGGGGATATCGAGATCGAGGACGTTGGCGGCACGCTCGCGGTGCGCTCGGCCTCCGGGGATCTGCACCTCTCGCGCATTGTGGGCCAACTCACCGTGCAGAGCGCCAGCGGCGATATCTCCCTCGAGGAATCGGTCGTCGCCCTCACGGCCCGCACGGCCAGTGGCGACCTGCACATCAACGAAACGGTGCTGGATGGCGTCCATGCCCAGACCGCCAGCGGCGATTGCTTTGTGGAAGGCACATTGCGTGGAGGGCACAACGCGCGCGCCGAGACGGCCAGCGGGGACGTGCATCTCTCGCTGGAACAGCCAGAGAACACTGGCGTCACCCTGAGTTTCCGTACCGTTGCCGGAAGCTCGAATGTGGATGAGCCCTTCCGCCGCGTGGGGCGTCGCCGCTGGCAGATGGGTAATGGCGAGGGCCCGCAGATCGAGGTGGCCACGGTCAGCGGCGATCTCAATGTCGATGCCTCGTTTACCTCGCGGTTGATCGACGGCGAGGAGGTTTCGCGGTACGCCGAGATGGCGCCACTCACTCCTGCGCCACCAGAGCCGCCAGCCCCGCCGGCCCCGCCCGCCGCGCCGTCTGCGCCAGCAGCCCCGGCCGCGCCGGTGTTCATCTCCGATGACCCTCTGGCCTTCGCGCCACCGCCGCCGGACGACACGGACTTCCTGCCCTCCACGGCCGAAGAAGGCGCGCCCGCTCCACAACGCTCACCTGAGGAGGCCGCACGCATCGCGCTGCTGGAGGCCGTGGCCCGAGGAGAACTGGACATCGAGGAGGCGCTGCGGCGTCTCGATGCCAGCGAGTCACCAATCGCCTGACGGGCGGACACGCCCTGCCCGCAGCTACCGCATGGAGGGGCCTTCCCCATGAACCATTCGCTATGGGAACTCTCGCTTTACAACCGCCACCGCCACGACGAACTCCTCGCCGAGCGCCAGACATGCGCGGACCTGTCGCTGCTCCTTCCCCATGCCACCCTGGCCGCCTTCCGCCGCACGCTGGGGCTGCGCCTCATCGCCGCTGGCCGTGCCCTCGCTGGCGCAGACGCGCTGCATGAGGCAAACCGCCCCATACGCCCCGCGGTGTAGAGCGAGTGGCCGGGGGCGCACCGCCTGCCGCGGAGACAGGTGCGCAGAGGGGTGGTGGAGCGGCCTCGATATCGGCCGTTTGCGCTTCACTTCCAGCGAAGTCCTGCATGCGCTCTCCGGTCATCCTCCGGCATTGCCCACGCTCCTGGCGGCTGACCGCTGGTACCACACGATGGACAAGGCGTTCGGCGGCCGGGCCCCCATTGACCCGGATGGCCTCGCCAGCACCCCCTACGCTTGTCATTCTGGGCCCGCGGGCGAAGAATCTCGTTCGCCTGGCCCAGCGTCTCACCTGACAACATCCCGAAGTCACCATGCTGAACGACATTACAGGACCACGGCAACAGATCAGCCCGGGATCGCCGCCAGGACGCGCTGCAGCCGGCGGTCCCACGGCCCATCAAGCGTCAGCGTCGTCACCCTGTCAGCACGCTCGAACTCGTCGTCGCTGACCAGGTCGCGCAGGATGTCATCGACCGTGTGACGAAAGACCGCCTCGTCTGGTGGCAGGTCCGGATCGTGCGCCGGGTCAGGATGCAGCGTCACCACCAGGTCGAGGGTGCCCAGGGCGCGGGCAATCGGCGCGCGCCACGCCTCGAGGTCGAAGCGCTCCGCATCCGGGCTGGCCAGGATGTAGGCAACGAGGTCGAGTGGACTGCGCTCGAAGATCAGGTTGGGCGAGGAGCGGCGCAGGCTGAGGAGCGATTGCCGCATCTGCACCACGTAGTCATCGAGCGTCGGCGGGTACGCGAACGCGTAGCCACGCTCCTCCAGGATCTCGTACGGCTCGGGAACCACCGTGTGCCCCGGCAGCACGTCCGCCAGTTCCGCGACCAGCGTCGATTTCCCGGTGGCGTGAGTGCCGCAGACCGCGATGCGCACGCTCAGGGTGCGGTGATGATCTCGCGAGCGACCGTGACCGCGGCCGGGCTGATCAGGCGCACATTGCGCGCGATGGCGTCGAGGTGCGCGCTCATCTCATCGGCAGAGATACCTGGCGGTCCGTAGGCGTAGAACAAGGCCGCGGTGGTCTCCGGGGAGATGCGCGCAACGCCGGAGGGGCCCGTGATCACGGCGGAGAGGACCCGGCCCTCGGCGTCCGCCGTGAACATGTCGCCGTCCTTGACGACTTGCGGCTTGTCGTTCGGCGCGGTGAACTCCTGCCCCCCGCCGGCCTCCAGCACCACCGGCAGCGAAAGCTGATCGAGATCATGCCCGGCGGTGAGCAGCAGGTTGGCCAGCTCGGAGACGAACATCGCCTCCACCAGCGCGGCCACACGCGGCACCGGCTTCCCCTTCAGGGCCACCGACTCCAGTTGCATCCCGACGTGATAGCGCTGTCCCCACCGCTTGTAGTAGGCCGCGTAGGCGGGCAAGGGCGGCGTGGCGCGCAGGGCATCCCGCTCTTCGACTGAAAAGCGCGCGCGCAGGGAGCGTTCCAGGTCAGCCGCGGCGGCGTTGATCCCCTCGTGGTTGGGAGGGTTCTGCACGCCCCGGAAGGCCATCAGCCCGTAGGTAGCGCCAGGATGCGCCGCGTACCAGGCCGGGGAAACAGTCAGCAGGTCGCTCATATCACCCGCTTCGCTTCCAGGTCTTCGAACCGGTGGTTGCGCCAGACGGGAATGCCGCAGAAGCGCTCTCCCTCCGGGCAGATCGGCGCCACGCCCGCGCGCGAGCGCATCACACAGGGCGGGCCATCGACGTACTGCCCGATGCGCGGGAAGCGCTCGCGCACCTGCGCCACCTCATCCAGCGCCGTCTCGAAGATCTCGCGCTGGGCATCGAAGCAGAGGCGCTTGACCCACTTCCAGTAGTAGTCCAGCAGGGTGCCGCTCTCGTAGAAGCGGATGCGCTGTGAGTTCGGCAACAGGTAGTGGATCGCTTCATCCGGCGCGCCGAGATCGAGCAGTTGCTGCCGCGCCTGGGTCAGGGCCTCGATGGTCGCGGTGTACTCCGCCAGTGCCGCCGGGTTCTGGCGGATGGCCCACGGCACGATGACATCCGACTCGCGGCTGTTCCAGGCCAGCAGCGCGGGGCGCGAGCCGGTGGTGCCCCGGTGCCGCTGGTTCTGGGCATCCTCCGCCATGCTGATGCGCTTGGCCCAGGTGAAGGGCACGTGGTTCATGGTCTGCATCAGCTTGGATTGCATGCCCAGGAAGAGCGGGTGTCCCAGGTAGGGATTCTGCGCGGGATCGAGCACTTGCGCCAGCGCGGCGTCATCGCTCATCGCGCCGGCTGTCACGCCCAGGACGGTGCGCACCGCCTCCGCCATGACGTGCTCGGCGTCCTCCTCGCAACCAACCAGGCGGCTCTCGTACTCGCCGAGCCGGGCATCGAATGCAGTACGCGCAGCGTCCGCGGCAGCATCGCGCTGCCCTGCCTCGCGCCAGGCGGCCAGCGCCTGCGCCTCCAGCGTCTCCTCGGTCTCGAGCAGCTTCAGGTCCAGCGGATGCCCCGGCGCGCCGAGGAAGTACGGGTCAACGGCCAGCACCTCGGAGATCATCCGCGAAACGATGAAGCGGACCTCGGAGGGCACATCCGGCTGGTTCGCCAGCACGTGGTAGCGCAGGAGCGTGAGACCGTTGACGGTGTGGTAGAGATGCGCGGGCGTCGCCAGCGGCAGGACATACCGCGCCACTTCCTGGGATCGCTTCTGGATGGCATCCGCCAGCTTGCGCTCGGCCTCTGGCGTCTTGGCCCGCGCCCGGCCCGGGAAGACCGCGCTGTAGCGGGCCAGCATGTCTGGCGTCAGGATTTCCGTCAGGCTGCGGTAGCCCGCCAGCGCGCGCGCGATGGCCTCGGTGTAGATGGCCTGCGTGCCTGGTTCCAGGACAGGCGTCACCATCGTCTCGCCGCTCACCTCGCGGTAGCGCTGCGAGACCTGCTCCGAGTTGTAGAAGGGGTGGGCGTGGAAGAAGCTCCAGATGGCCAGGCGGGAGACGTTGTCCAGGATGAAGACGAAGTTGGCGTGCTGGAGCGTGGTGTGGTGCCCGGCGGCGAACAGGTCCGCGTAGAGCTTCATGGCCCGCTCGCGCCGATGCGCGCGGTCCGCCGCCTTGACCGGGCTCAGGGTCTCCGGGGCGGGGTCATAGACCAGCTTGCGCACGGTCTCCACGCGTCCCGGCTTGCCGCCATAGCAGCTCCAGGCGGCGGCCACGGCCAGCGCAAACGGATGCTGCGAGGATTCCTCACGGAGCAGGGTCACAACCGGTTCGGGGGAAGCAAATGGCCATGTTGGCGGGGAGGTGTACACGTCATCGTCAAGTATAGCCTGCGCTTCAGCCATGCCCCGCCCCCTCATCACGTTCATCATTGCAGCCGGAGAGCGCGGGAACGGGTAGTGTACGTACACATGACATGGGTTTTCCAGCAGGACAGGGAAACCTGTCGCGTCGTTCCCACGTACCTCATCCAATCTCTGCCCCGGGGTACCCGACACGCCTCGTCCTGAGTGGTGCGTCTCCGGGAGTGGTCAGGTGATCTGACGAGCCCATGGAACGAGATGCTGAGCCTGCGGGCAGCATGACACCCAAGATGGGCGCGCACACCTGACAACTCCCTGCTACCTCCGCCTATGCCGGTTTCGTGTCCCAGCGGAAGAAGCGCACGGCGATCACCATGGCGGCTGCGAAGAACACGAGCAGGACCACCAGGTCCTGCCAGATGGTATCGAAGCCGCCGCCGAACGTGATCGCATCGCGCAGGGCGTTCGCCAGGTAGGGCAGGGGCAGCACCTTCGTGATCGGCTGCAGCCAGGCGGGCGCGTTCTCCATGCTGAAGAAGATACCGGAGAGGAAGAGCATGGGGAAGGTGACCAGGTTCGCGTAGCTGGCCGCCGTCTCCGTGTTCGGGGCGATGCCGGAGAGCGCGAACCCGATGGCCAGGAACGCCAGCGCCCCGATCAGGATGGTGACGAGAGTGACGAAGAGGTTGCCGCGCAGGTGCAGCCCGAACAGCGCCCAGGCCATGCCGAGCAGGATCACCGCCTGCATCAGCGCGATCAGGAGCTGCGAGATCACGCGTGCCAGGAGGAACGAGGTCAGCGGGAAGGGGGTCACCCGGATGCGACGCAGAATGCCTTTTTCGCGGTAGGTTACGAACCCGGTAGCCAGGCTGATCACGCCAGAGTTCATCAGGCTCATGGCCAGGATGCCCGGGGCAAAGACATCCATGAAGGAGACCTCGTCGCCGGTTACCGCCTGCTCCGTGATCTGCAGCGGCGGTGTGCCGCCGGCCGCGCCCGTCAGCACCTGGCGCATCACGCCTAACGCCACCTGGGAAACCGGCCCCTGGGTCGCGTTGTAGTAGATCGTCACCGCGGGCAACTGATCGGCGGCGCCACTGTCCGCAAAGACCGCGACCACGCCGCGTGAACCCGTGGCCAGTGCCTTCAGCTCCTCTTCCTGGCTGCCCTGGGACACCGTGAAGGTCGGGCTGTCGCCCATGGCCTGCACCACGCGGTCCCGGTAGGCGGACTCCGCCCCGGTCACCCCGACATCGAAGTGCACGCTCTCGCCGCGCCCGAAAACGACCCCGAAGATGACGATGAACAGGGCGGGAAACGCCAGGTTCCAGAAGAGCGCGGCCCGGTTGCGCAGGCTCATCGTGAAGTTTGCGCGCACCATTGCCAGCAACGCCGTCATGGAGATTCCCTCGTCTCTACCCGCAATCCGTTACCTGTTACCCACGCCGCCGGCGCCCACGACGGCCAGCAGCGGGCTCTGCACTGGGGGTCTCGGGCGCATCCTCGTACTGGCGACCGGTGCGGGCCAGGAAGACATCCTCAAGCGTGGCCTGGGCCGATCCCAGGCCGGAGAGTGTCACGCCCAGGCTGCGCGTCAGCTCCAGCAGCGCAATCAGCGTGGTCTGCGCGTCCGTGGTGCGCAGTTCCAGCAGCTCCTGCTCGCCCCGGGTGTGCAGTTCCGCGGCCACCACGGCTGGCAGCGCGACCAGTTGTGCGCGGGTCAGGGCGTTGCCCTGGATCTCCGCCCGGATGGTGGCCTCCGCGCCCAGGTCACGGATCAGCGCGCGCGGCGTATCGCACGCCACCACCCGGCCGTGGTCCATGATGGCGATGCGGTCGCAGAGATGTTCCGCCTCTTCCATATAATGGGTCGTCAGCACGACCGTGGTACCGGCGGCGCGGATATCGTGCACGGTGCGCCAGAGCGTGCGCCGCGCGGTGGGATCGAGGCCCGTGGTTGGCTCATCGAGAAAGGTGATGCGCGGGGAGTTCACCAGGGCCAGGGCCAGGGCCACGCGCTGCTTCTGCCCACCGGAGAGGGCATCGATGCGAGAGCCTGCCTTCTCCTCCAGCCCCACCAGCGCCAGCAACTGCTGCACGCGCTGGGGGGAGGCATCGGCGCCGTAGAGATTGGCGAACAGCGCGATGATTTCCCCGGCACTGAGGTAGTCGAAAAGCGCGGTCGATTGCAGTTGCACGCCGATGACGCGGTGGACCTTCTCCGCCTGCGTCACCGGGTCGAAGCCCGCCACACGCAGGTCACCGCTGGTGGGGGCGCGTAACCCTTCGAGCATTTCAAGCGTCGTGGTTTTACCGGCCCCGTTCGGGCCGAGGATGCCGAAGATCTCGCCCGGCCAGACCGTCAGGTCAACCCCGGCGACGGCAATGGTATCGCCATAGCGCTTGACGACGTCACGCATGGCGATGATCGGTTCAGGGTTCGGGATCGTTGCTTCAGATGCGCTGAGTGAGTTCGTCTGGATCAGCCTTTCGCGTTCTCTCGCCCGGATTGTAGCGCCGGGCGATTTTGGCGGCAGGATTCTAGCGGCAGTTTGGCTGTGGCGGCGAGTACGCTGGCGCAGGCATCCCGCACCACGCGTTCAGAGCGCCCGTTCCCCGTGCAGGCACTCGCAACAAGGAGTAGGTATGCCTTTGTCCCCTACACCGCGCCAGGTTTCCCCACGCTCGCGCATCTTCCAGCGCGCCGGCAAACATGGCACGGCCCTGGCCTTCGTGCTCGGCGGCGCACTGATGCTGGCGCCCGCCGCGACCTGGGTGCAGCCCATTCCGGCGGCCATGGCCCAGGATGACGCCACCGCGCAGGAGGCAACCGGAACGGAAGTCATCGCCCAGGGCGTGACGAAACTTCCCAAGGGCACTGTGGCGTGGCTCATCAACAAGGACGCCGTGCCCGGTGGCGACGGCGCATCCGTCGCCAGCTTCCCGCTCGGCTTCGGGCTGACCGACGATGGCTCGGTTGAGGTGCGAGACGAGGACGGCGGCACGCTTGCGGTCCTGGACCGCGGCGAGGGCGCCTTCCTGCCGTCCGGCAAGGGTGGCAGCCTCGTCAGCCGCACGGCCGATGACGCGGGGTTCTTCGTCATCCTGCTCATTTCCGGGGAAGCCGCCGCGGGCGAGTCCCTGCCGGGCACGGTGGTCGGTGAGCCCTTTGCCGCGCCGGAGACCCGCGATGTCGAGCTGGAACTGCGGCGCGGCGTCCTGCGCGATGACGACGAGGCGATCGTCCCGGTGGCCGCGTCCCGGACCCCGAGCCTGTTGGTCGTGACGAGCGGCACGGCCCAGCTCACGGGGCCGGATGGCCAACCAGTCGCGCTCGGCGAAGGGCAGTTCGCGCTGCTGGCCAGCGATGTCAGCGTGCGCAGCGCTGATGGCTCCCCCGCCGAATTCGCGGTGGCGAGCATCGGGGATGCCGTCACGGCGGGCAAGGGCGACAAGGACGGCCAGGCCAAGACCAAGACCAAGACCCGCACCAACAACGCGGGCGCTACCGCTGGCGGCTCCTCCGGCGGCGGGCGTGGCGGCGGCGGGGGCGGTGGCGGCGGTGGCCGCGCCGCTGGGG